>QKFK01000260.1 GCA_003252195.1 Rhodospirillales bacterium | reverse complement strand
AATCAACCCACCTTCTTTAGATGAGTGAAGTATCATCACCAAATTAACTACATTGCTTTCTTTTGTGCCACGCCCACGTTGGATAAGTTTTTCAATTGATAAATTCTCTTCTTTTAAGATTTTGCCAATATCTGCAACCACACCACTTTTATCTTCCACCTCTAAATCAATATAATATGAAGATTCAAAATCATCACGGGTTGATATAGGCTTTACCTTAGTGAACTCGCTTGATAGTCCAAAAAATCTTTCGTCGTGCCCTCTGGCTAAATCGATAATATCTGAAACTACAGATGATGCTGTTGGGCGCTCTCCTGCACCTCTGCCAGCAAACAATGACGTTCCGACAAAATCGCCCTTAACTACCACAGCATTAAACACACCATCAACATTTGCAATTGGCTCATCTTTAGGCACAAAACATGGGTGAACTCTTTGCTCAATACCTTTATCAGAAACTTTGGCGATACCAAGTAACTTAATCTTATATCCAAACTCATCTGCATTGGCTATGTCACGAGCTGAAATTTTGCGAATACCTTCAACATAAGTATTGCCAAAATCAATCGGCACACCAAAAGCTAATGCGGCAAGAATAGCTGTTTTATGAGCTGTATCTATACCATCAACATCAAACGACGGATCTGCCTCTGCATAGCCCTTTGCTTGGGCCTCTGCTAACACATCATCAAAACCACGTCCTGTTTCTTTCATAGTGGTAAGGATATAGTTACAAGTACCATTTAATATACCAGAGATTGACAAAATCTTATTACCAGCCAAACCTTCTCTGATTGACTTAATAATCGGAATACCACCTGCAACTGCCGCTTCATATGCAATATTAACATTATTATCATCAGCTAGCTTAGCAAGTTCATTGCCATGCATTGCAAGCAGTGCTTTGTTAGCCGTTACAAGACTTTTGCCAGATTTTATTGCAGTTTCACAAACTTCTCTAGCCACACCTTCAGAACCACCAATTAGCTCAACAATAGCATCAGCATCAACTTCTTTTGCCATCTGAACAGCATCATCATACCAAGGAATGTCACTAACGTCAAAATCAACATTAATATGAGTTTTACGCCTTGAGCATAAAGCAACTATTTCTACTTTTTTGCCACATCTGTTAGAAATCTCTTCTGCATTTTGTTTTAAAAGCTTAACAGTGCCCCCGCCTACAGTACCTAAACCTGCAATTGCAACTTTAAAAACCTTACCCATTACACCCTCTCTATTTATCTGTTTTTTCTTTTTCAAACTTCTCTAAAATAGCATCAGAATTTTGCATAAAATTCTTAATATTACGTATTGCTTGGCGTGTTCTGTGCTTATTTTCAATCAAAGCTAAACGCACAAATCCATCACCATATTCGCCAAAGCCAACACCTGGTGACACCGCAACCTCAGCTTCTTGCAACAAGAGCTTAGAAAAATTAAGTGATCCCATATGAGCAAATTTCTCTGGCAATGGAGCCCATGCAAACATGCTAACCTCTGGTGATGGAACGTCCCAACCTGTTGATTGCAATCCCTCAATTAAAACATCACG
>QKFK01000202.1 GCA_003252195.1 Rhodospirillales bacterium | reverse complement strand
AACTAATGATGCTAATTCATATGTAAAAGATGCGTCTTGTAAAATTATCAAGATTAAAAATAAGAATGATTACTCTAAAATATTTAATGCATTGGCGGAATATGGTGCGCAGTAGCTATTGTTAAATATATAGCGCGTAGTTATAGATAATCTATTGTGTTTATACGCTATAGATTTAAGGGTGCAATTCTATTTATAATACATTGTTTACATAAATAAATCTGGTAATTAGATGCTAGAATGTTGTTTGCTAGCACTTTAATCTGGATTTATAAATAACTGATACTGTCTAGTACGCCTTGCAAGATGAATGATGCAGCAGCTCTATCTATATTCTTTTTCCGTTTGCTACGGCTTAAATCTGCATCTTTAATCATTATGCGCTCAACCGCGGATGATGATAAACGCTCGTCCCATAACAGGTATGGAAGCTTTATTTCTTTGGTTACTTTCTCGGCAAATTTAATGGTTTCTTGGGCTCTTTCACCAATCTCGCCATTCATCTGTAGCGGAAAGCCATAAACCATGCCTGCAACTTCTTTTTCTTTTATAATTCTTTTTAGCTCTGCAATATCTTTTGCAAATGATGTGCGTTGAATGGTGATGATAGGGTTTGCTGCCGTTAATAATAGGTCAGACACCGCAACTCCAATGGTTTTAGAACCAAGGTCAAGCCCGATTAAAGCCTTGTATGATCCTATTTTTGCTTTTAGTTCTGCTGGGTTGTTAACCCTAAAATCATCACTCATTAATTACCTCAAATATTCAGGGAAGAATAATATGCCAACACCAAGTATAGCTAAAATTACTCCGCCGATTAATTGGCAATATCTTTCATATTTATCACCAACATATTTGTTAATTGCATATACGGCAAAGCCAAAGATAATGAAGTCATCTATCATATAGAAAAAGTTATATATGAAAATATAAACATATCTCATAAATGTTGATATTCCAGCATTAGCAAGCACGTTAGTATATACGGCAGGGATAGCGGCTGAGCATAAAAATTCTACTGAATTAACCACAAAAGCTAGACCTAAAACAGCCAAGAAAGTTGCAACAGAGTTAATTTCAACGCTAACTGTTTTTTGAATTCTACCCATGGTTTTTTTGCGCATTTCTGGGTCTATATGACACTCAATTGCGGCTCCAGAGAAGAATGTTTTAAGGCTAATTATTGATGAATATAGGGCGACAATACCTATGGCTAACATTACAGGTTTTAAATATCCAACAAATAAGAACACATTAAGCCATGTAGTCATGAATAAGAAATATAACACCCATTCAGCAAATACAAATGTGCCGACGATAGTCCACATTTTCTTTTTATCATGCATACCTGCTACAAGTGATATTAAATAAGCTAACATCCACATTGCACATGGGTTAAAGCCATCAAGTAATCCTAACACAACCGATAAAGCAGGAAGAGATATTTTAAATACATCTATTTCTCCCAAGAATGGAACTTTAAGCATTTTGCTTTTTGTTACATTGTCATTTTCAACAACATCTTTTGCTATTATTTGGTAGGTTTTGCTTGGTTCAAATTTTGATATATATGATTCTAGTTCTACACCGCTCTCACTGTCTTCTCCGTAGCCTAGCATATATTTATCACCAACATATATAGCAGGAACACCACGGTGCCCTGGTCTTAAGCCATATGTTTTGGCATAAATGTCATATAAAGGGAGGTTTGATTTATTAGTTAAATCAATTTCTTTTATTTTAATGTCTTTGTATTTTGGTTTGATTTTTTCATCAATAAATTTCATAGCAGCATGACAATGTGGGCATGTTGGGCTATAAAATAAATATACAGCATCTGTTTGAACGACATGGTCTGAGTTTATAGTAGGTGTTGACTTGTCAAAAAATAAAAAAGCATATAAGCAGGCAAGTCCAATAACCAAAATTGTTTGAAATTTGTTTTGTTTGATTTTTTCTAACATTTTTACCTCACATAAACCTAATCAACCTTAATAAATGTTACCCTGAGTTATACACCTAGAGCCTATTTAAATAAACAGTTTTTTAAATAATAACTTTATTTACGTGGATAATGATTCTAATATGCAAACGCATATATTTGAGTATCAAAATCAAAAGGAATGTAATTATGTCTTTAGATAAAGAAACAGTTAAAAACATTGCTCTCCTTGCCCGTATTGGGGTTAAAGAAGAAGAGCTCGATGGAATGGTTAGTGAACTTAATGGGATTGTAGATTGGGTTAATCAATTATCACAAATTAATACTGATGGCGTAGAGCCATTAGCTTCTGTTTCTAATGTGACCTTACGACAACGTGATGACGTAATTACAGACGGCGGTATTGCCGAAGATATTGTGGCTAATGCTCCTCAAAAAGAAGAAAACTTTTTTATGGTTCCTAAGGTGGTGGAATAAAGATGACAAAATTAACAGATTTTACAATTAAAGAGGCGCGTAAGGCTCTTGATAAAGGCGAGTTCTCAGCGGTAGAACTTACTAAAGCTCATATTGAAGCTATGGAAAAAGGCAGGGAATTAAATGCCTTTATTACAGAAACTCCAGATCTAGCCCTTGAAATGGCTAAAAAGAGTGATGAAAAGATTAAGCAAGGCAAAGCTGGTATATTAGAAGGTATCCCAGTTGCTCAAAAAGATTTATTCTGCACTAAAGGTGTTTTAACTACAGCTGCTTCTCATATTTTGGACGGTTTTGTGCCTCCTTATGAATCAACTGTATCTCAAAAAATGAATGACGAGGGCGCTGTTTTATTAGGTAAACTTAACCTTGATGAATTTGCTATGGGTGGTAGTAATGAGACCAGTTATTATGGTCCTGTTAAAAACCCATGGAAGGCAAAAGGAAGTGATGTTGATTTGGTTTCTGGTGGTTCATCTGGTGGTTCGGCCGCTGCTGTTGCTGCTAAGCTTTGTATGGCTGCTACTGGTACAGATACTGGTGGGTCTATTCGTCAGCCATCATCTTATTGCGGTATAGTAGGAATTAAGCCAACTTATGGTCGTTGCTCACGTTATGGTATTATTGCTTTTGCTTCATCTCTAGATCAAGCAGGTGCTATTGCCAGAAATACCGAAGATGCGGCTTTGTTGCTTCAATCAATGGCAGGATTTGATGCTAAAGATTCAACTTCAGCTCCTGTTGAAGTGCCTAATTTCTCAAATGCTCTAAACCGTGGCGTTAAAGGCTTGCGTATTGGTATTCCAAAAGAATATCGCCCACAAGGTTTGAATGCGGAAGTTGCAAAAGTTTGGGATAATGGAATTAAATGGTTGGAAGAAGCTGGTGCTATTGTTGAAGAGATTTCTCTTCCTAATACTGAAGCTGCTTTAGCTACATATTATGTGTTAGCTCCTGCTGAAGCTTCATCTAACTTAGCTCGTTATGATGGTGTTAGATTTGGGCTTCGTAAAGAAGGCAAAAGCCTTGATGAGCTTTATATGAATACAAGAGCCGAAGGCTTTGGTAAAGAGGTTAGACGTCGTATCATGATTGGTACTTACGTTCTATCTGCTGGTTATTATGATGCTTATTACATTAAAGCTCAAAAAGTGCGTGCTTTAGTGGCTGGTGATTTTAAAAATGCTTTCACTAAGGTTGATGCTATTTTAACTCCAACAGCTCCAACTCCAGCCTTCCCAATTGGTGATAAATCAATGGAGAACCCAATTAACATGTGGCTAAATGACACCTTTACTATCCCAACATCATTGGCAGGCTTGCCTGGTATGTCTGTTCCTGCTGGTTTGTCAGATAGTGGTTTACCAATGGGCTTGCAGATTATTGGTAAAGCATTTGATGAAGAAACAGTATTTGCAGTTGGTCGTCAGATAGAGCAATCAGCTAACTTTAAGGCTGTGCCAACTTACTTGGAGGGCAAATAATATGGCTTATATAATTAAAGGTAAAACCGCTGAGTGGGAAGTTATTGTTGGTTTAGAAGTTCACTGTCAGGTTTTGTCAGAATCAAAGCTATTTAGTGGTGCTCCAACCGCTTTTGGTGCTAGAGCAAATACTCAAGTGTCATTCGTTGATGCTGGTTTCCCAGGAATGCTTCCTGTGGTTAATAAATATTGCGTAGAACAAGCTATTAAAACAGGTTTGGGCTTAAAGGCTAAAATCAATACATATTCAGTTTTTGCTCGTAAAAACTATTTTTATGCTGACTTACCTCAAGGTTACCAAATCAGCCAATATGAGCACCCAATCGTTGGAGAGGGTGAGGTTGTTTTAGATATGGACGATGGTGAAGTTCGCAAAATCGGAATTGAAAGATTGCACTTAGAGCAAGATGCAGGTAAATCAATCCACGATGTTCACCCAACTAAAACTTATATTGATTTAAACCGTTCTGGTGTGGCTTTGATGGAAATCGTTTCTAAGCCAGATTTACGTTCACCAGAAGAGGTTGGCGCATATTTGCGTAAGCTCCGTTCTATTGTGCGTTACTTGGGCACTTGTGATGGTAACATGGAAGAAGGCTCAATGCGTTGCGATGTTAACGTATCTGTGCGTAAAGTTGGAGAAGAAGGCTTTAGAAACCGCTGTGAGATGAAAAACGTAAACTCAGTACGTTTTGCAATGCAAGCTGTTGAGTTCGAAGCAAACCGCCATGTGGAAATTTATGAAAATGGTGGCGATATTTCTCAAGAAACTCGTGCTTTTGACCCAGCAACAGGAACAACACGTTCATTGCGTAGCAAAGAAAACGCTCACGATTATCGTTACTTCCCAGATCCAGACTTATTGCCGTTAGTATTAGATGAGGGCTTTGTTAAAGAGATTAAAGATAATCTTATTGAGCTTCCTGATGATAAAAAAGAACGTTTTATCAAAGAATACGGACTTTCAGTTTATGATGCAGGAATTTTGGTAAGTAGCCGTAGAACTGCTGAATATTTTGAAGAAGCAGCTAAAGTTGGTGGCGATGCCAAAAAAGTTGCTAACTGGGTGATTGGTGATTTGTTTGCGGTGCTTAACAAGCTTGCAAAACAAATTTCGGATTCGCCTGTTAGTGCTAAAAATTTGGGCGAACTAGTGAAACTTATTTGTGATGACACTATCTCTGGCAGAATTGCTAAAGACGTGTTTGAGATAATGATTGAGACTGGTAAAGCCCCATCAGTAATTGTTGAAGAAAAAGGCTTAAAACAAGTTACAGATACTTCAGCAATAGAAAAAATTATTGATGATGTTATGACTGCAAACCCAGATAAAGTTGAGGAATACCGCGGTGGTAAGGATAAGCTTATGGGTTGGTTTGTAGGTCAAGTGATGAAGGCTTCTGCTGGTAAGGCAAACCCTGCTATGCTAAATGAGATGCTTAAAAAGAAGCTTTAATCATAGCAATGTAAGTTCTAGGCTTAGATTTAATGCCCCGATGTGAAAATGTCGGGGCATTATGTTTATGTTGATTTTTACCTTTATTGGCATTAAATTCTAGCTAGGAGTTTTAGGAGAGTAGAATGATTGAGCATGAAGGCGCTTATGATGTAATCACTAACGTGGACGAAGAATTGTTGTTCTGTGTTAGGGCAAGAGCGGGAGTTCCTGTTGAGCCGTTGTTATATTATGATGGTTCTGGCTCAGCTGTTTTGCAAAGAGACAAAAAACGCATGATAATGCTGGATTCTCTTCCTATGAACGCTAAGAGATTGTTACGCAAGGTTGATAAGGTTCTATTTGCTGAAATATTAGATAGAAACTTAGAGCGTGAGTTTTTAGCCGAAGTTGTTAAAGTAAAGGAGCTACCTAAATGAATAGTCATGTAAAAAACTTTGATAAAGGTCAAATTGTAAGCGTTGAAACAGGTGGTCGTTCAAAAACTCGCGAATATGATAATTATCTAGAAGCTAGTGCAGAAGCCAAAAATGAAGCTGTGTCATCACAGTTGAAAGATGCCATAAACAATCTTTTAATTATTTGGTTGACGAAGCTCAAAACTTCATTTAAATAAGTACCGTTACGGAGAGGTGGCAGAGCGGTAATGCAGCGGATTGCTAATCCGTCAACCCGATAGGGTTGCCCGGGTTCAAGTCCCGGTCTCTCCGCCATTAAAAGGCCCTGATTAATTTCAGGGCTTTTTTTGTATCTATTTTACAATGGTTGTGTTTTGAGGTGTGTGCTAACTAATATGCTTGTTTCTGTTGCAATGGGGTTTAGTTGTATTCTTAATTAACTATTTGCTAAATAAGGTCATATTGTTTTATGATGTTAGTTGTGTGATGGGTCACTTTAATTGTTTTGCTAAAAAATGGCTGTATTTGAGTGTTTTTAGATTGCTTATCATGCCTTGTTCTTTGTCAAATAAAGTGGTGCTTTTATAAACTCAACAGCAGGAGTAAAATATGTCAGACAATACTTACACTGAAATCAGCACAAGTTCATATGGAAGCAGAATAGGTAAGTCTTTTTCTGGCGTTATTATTGGTCTTGTTATGTTTGTTGCATCATTTCCATTAATCTGTTGGAATGAAGGGCGGTCTGTCGAACGCATAATAACTCTAGATGAGGGCAGGAATCTAGTTGTTGATGTTAGCGCTAATCAAATTGATCCGCAAAATGAAGGTGCATTAATCCATGTAATGGGGCGGGCTATAAACACAAAACCTGTTTCGGATAAATCTTTTGGTGTTTCAGAAGATGCTTTAAAATTAAAGCGAATTGCTGAAATGTATCAATGGGAAGAAACTAAAAAAACTACCAAAACAAAAAATATGGGCGGAAGTGAAACCACGCAAACCACCTATTCTTATAACAAAGTTTGGAAAGACAGGTTGATAAAGTCTTCTTCGTTTAAGAAAAGAGAAGAATATCAAAACCCGCAATCTATGGCGGTCAGGTCTGTAGCTATTTCATCTCCTCAGATTATGATTGGTCAATTTGAGCTTAATGGAGAGTTTAAGGATAAGATTAACGGATATGAAGATTACTCTTTATCTATTGATAACTTTAATGCAATGGGTGATGAATTAAAAGCAAACTTAAAGCTAGATGGTGACCAATATTATATGGGAGATAACTCTGATGCTCCTGCAATAGGGGATATAAGGGTTAGGTATCAGATTGTTAAATCAAAAGACATGAGTGTGGTTGGTGCACAAAGAGGTGGCGTGATAGTGTCATATGCAATGAAACATGGAGCAATAGCATTGCTACAAAGTGGAAATATCTCTTCTAATGCCATGTTTGATAAGGCTGAGCTAGATAATTCGTTGCTTACGTGGGGGATTAGGTTTGGGGCACTTTTCTTAATGTTCCTTGGTTTAACTATTATATTCAAGCCTCTTAGCGTTATAGGCGATTTTATTCCAGTAGTCGGCAATGTATTAAGCGCGGGAATAGGGCTTGTAGCTGGCGTGGTAACGCTGGTATTAGGCTTTGTGACAATGGCGATCGCATGGCTATTCTGTAGGCCAATTATTGGTGCGTCACTTCTCTTGTGTGCATTAATGTTTGTTGTCGGTGGCTCTAAAAAGATAAAAAAAAGAATTGCCACACCTCCACCAATTCCAGAACAATATGTTGTTTAGAAACATATCGCTAAAATAGCTCAAGAATGTGTATGTTGTAACTTACTGATTACTTTTACACTATATACTATACGGGATATGACGGGATTAAACGGGACATAATGGGATAAAAACCTTGAATATACACCGTTTTTGAGTTTTTTAGCTTAGTTTGTTTAAAATATCTGCTTTTGCACTAGATTTTTAGTGTTTAACCTGAAATATATTGATTTAACGCTTAGTTTTGCACATTAGAAGCGACGGCGAACAAGCCAAACAAGTCGGCGAAGTCCTAATCTATAACTACAAAGCAGAAACATCTAAAAATGTAGCTTAGAAGCAAAATAAAAGCCCCATAATGGGGCTTTTGTTAAATAGTATTAGCTGAGAGAGATGAAGGGCTTCTTAATTTGTTTATTGCAATCAGTCTTATAGGCTCTTCTATATAATAATACGATAAAACTGATAATAGATAGTTTGCTATAAACGCCACGGTGCATGAAATTATAATGCCATAACTTGCCAAGGAAAGTCCTATTTTTATGGCCATGAACTGCCATAAATAAAAAGAGTAACTTATTGTACCGAGATGTATCATTGGCTTATTGTTATAAAACAAGCTTTTTGAGTGGTACACGCATGTTATCCATGTTCCAAACATGAATACAAAAATAACATGTCCACCCATATATTTACGGTTACCCAAAAAAGCCCAGGATATAAGTAGTAATACAATTGATAGTATATGCACACTATTCTTTGAGAAAAAAGGTTTGTCTTTTATGAAGTAGAACCCAATTCCTGCTGTAAAATCCGCTATTCTCATAACTGGATTGGCATAAATATACGCTCCTCTATCAAAATTTGCATTAATAGTCACTATACTGCATAGAATAAATGATACCCACAGTATTTTGCTAGATTTGTTTGATATTACAAGCAAGAATGGGAATAGAAAATAAAGGAACATTTCAACAGACAAAGCCCATGTGCCACCATTAAGCCCTAAACCAAACATGTGTTCAAAAAAAGCTTGAGTTAGAAATATGTCATTAAATATTATGCGAAACCATTCAGCTAATGTAGTGCTAGCTGGTGAATATAATATAGAAAATGATATTGTTGCTAATATGTACACAGGATATATTTTGAAAAATCGTTTAATATAAAATTTATATATACAGCCTCTGTCCATAAAGTCATGCTTGCGATATGCATGAGTTAACACAAAGCCAGATAATACAAAAAAACCAGTCATAAAGACAGCTCCGTGCTTTATTAATTTATCAATAAATGGTAACCCAGATATAAAGTCCAGACCTATTAGTATATGAAATAAGAAAATTGCGAAAGCCGCTATAAACCTAAAAGAAGTAAGACTGTTTATCATTGTGCAATAACCCTAATAAATAATAAAATAGCAATATGTACTACTTTTACATTTAAAGTCAAATACATTGAATTTTAGGTTGAAATATAACCCTAAAATATAATTTTTTAGCAACATAATCTATGAGCAAAACTAAATGCAAAAAAGTGCAAAACTAGCTAGCCCGCTACATAATGGAGGTTGTTAAAAAGATGTAGCACTAGTGTAGCACAGGCAAAAGAAAAAGGCTTAGGTGATTAACCTAAGCCTTTGATTTTATTGGTTGCGGGGGCAGGATTTGAACCTACGACCTTCAGGTTATGAGCCTGACGAGCTACCGGGCTGCTCCACCCCGCGATAAGCTATATAATACTGTGGAAATTTCATCCGACTTGGCTCTTATA
>QKFK01000075.1 GCA_003252195.1 Rhodospirillales bacterium | reverse complement strand
AAGCCCTTAGAGTTGCTAGATTCTTTGAAGTTCCCTTGTACTTTTGAAACCATATCAAGAACATGGAGAGATTGGAATATGCCCCCGTCTTTTTCAAATCCAGGTATCATCTCGCCTTTCATATGTTTGAACTGATTGCAAATGTAGCCCATAGCATTACCAATCATGTCGGTAAATTTTTGATCTGGTTGAACCATAACAAAGTTGGGGTCAATTTCTATATTGCTACCATCATTTTCCTTGTCGGTTAGTAGTCTACGACATTCCATCAAAATTTGACCTAGGTGGTTCATGCCTCTGCCATCTTTACCAACTCCAAAGAAGCCATCATTGAAGTTTAAGAAAATGATTGATGTGTAATCACCTGTTTTTTTGAGTTGCATTTTAAGGTTAGGGTTTTGAGAAACCTGCGCCTCACATGCTTGAGACATAACTCTTCTTCTTAAGGACAAACTTTCCCACTCATCTTTCTTTTCTACGGTTTTGAAGAACTCGCGCATTTTATTGCAATCGGCCATTGCGAGTAAACGTTCTCTATCTTCCTTATGCATGGTAAATTTTGCATAATAATAATGCAAACGAGTGGGGAATTCTCTGGTGCCAATAAAGAATGGATAGCCATCAAACTCATTACATAAATATCTAGTTTGGGGCATTTCATAGTTAAAAAATACCTTGTCCCAAAATAGAGAAAAAGATATAACGCCAGCTTCTTGGTTGCGTTTAAATGCTTCGTCAATCATTTTAACGCCCATGTCATTAAAGCTGTTTTCTTTGCCAACTTCACCAGCTATTTGAGTTGAAAGGTTAGCAACTAATTGCTTGGAATCTTCTCTTAAATGAGATGGAATCATTTCTGAAACAGGCACTGCTACAGGTTCTGATATAGGGGTTGGTTTGGGAGGAGCCATAGGCGCAGCTAAAGACACCGCCTGATTAGGACGTTTCCTTAAGAGCTCAATGGTTTTATTTGTTTGTGACATAATCTATTTTTCCCAACACAACCATCGCGGATTTTATAAAAATCGACGACAGAAGCATTATAGCCTATTTTGGAGTTGTTTTATAGATAAATATTTATAAATTCCAAAATGCTAGTACCATTAATTGAGGTGTTATAACCCTTAAAAAAGTTACCAACGGATATACAGTTGAATAAGCAAGTGTTGGAGCTTCAGATGAATTGTCTGAATTTGCAAAAGTTAAAGAGGCTCCATCTGTCATTGCTCCAGCTATTGTACCGCATATGGTTAAGAAGTTTTCTTTTAAGACCAATCTTGAAAAAGCCCCAACAATAAAAATAGGTAGCGTTGTGATAGCTGCGCCGACTACCATCCAGCGGACGCCTTCGCCCTCTAGGATAATATCTAAGAAAGGACCGCCAGATTTTATGCCGACTACCGCTAGATAAAGCACAATTCCGATTTCACGAATTAATTTGTTTATATTATGCGGCATAAACCATACAATTGGCCCAATATGACCTATTCTGGCTAATAAAATAGCCACGATTAATGGTCCACCTGCAAAGCCGAGCTTTATAGGCATAGAAACACCTGGCAAACTAATTGGCAATATACC
>QKFK01000269.1 GCA_003252195.1 Rhodospirillales bacterium | reverse complement strand
AAAGAAATACTCTATTTCTCCAGCTAAATCTTCCCATGTAGCTATATCTTTACGGTTCTTTGCACCCTGTCCTCTTTCTATTGATAGAATATTCTTAACGTAATCAGGGTTATTTTTCATCAAAGAAGCAAGGTCCTCATTGTGTTTTTCTGCCCACTCAAGACCAGTTTCATAAACTTCATCAGCACTCATCAATGAAATGACATTTTTACTAATATTGTTTAATTTAACAAAATCAAACAAAGCACCGCTGTTATTTAATTTATTTAATGAGAATTGGAAGTCTTTATAACTTGTCTCTAAATTAACTCTACGCCAATCTTCAAAATTTGAATTTGCCAAATTTAGCAAATATTCAATAACGGCATTCTTTGGATAACCTTTCTCATCATAATAAGCGACACTAGCTTCAGGGTCTTTACGCTTGCTTAATTTTCTTTTACCACCATCATCATTCTTTTGAATCGGTGCAATATGACCATATTTAGGTGTTTTCCAACCCATTGCTTTGAACAACTGAATATGAAGCGGCATAGACGATAACCACTCATCACCACGGACCACATGAGTTGTGCCCATTAAATGGTCATCAATAACGTGAGCAAAGTGATAAGTAGGAAGCCCATCAGACTTCATAATAACAATATCCATGTCGCTTTCTGGGAATTCGATATTTCCTTTTAATATATCATGCACGACGACTTTACCATCTGGTGTGCCAGGTGACTTAAAACGAATAACAAAAGGAACATTGCTATCTAAAGCTTGAAGCACTTTTTCTTCTGGCATATCGCGCCATTTAGCCCACTGCCCATAATAACCAGGGCGAACAACACCATTTAGCTCTTGCTTACGGCGAATTTCATCTAATTCTTCCTCTGTACAAAAACATGGGTAAGCTCTATCTGTCTCAAGCATATCTTTAATATATGCTTTATAAATATCTTCACGTTGACTTTGCACATATGGACCATATGAACCGATAGAGCCCTCTTTACCGATAGGACCTTCATCAAAATTGATATCATAATATGAAAGTGAGCTTTCAATCAAAGCTGCCGCACCTTCAACTTCACGCTTGGTGTCAGTATCTTCAATACGCAAATAGAATGTACCACCACTTTGGTGAGCCAATCTCTCAGAAATCAATGCGGCATAAAGTCCACCAATATGCATAAACCCAGTTGGGCTTGGAGCAATACGAGTTACCTTAACCCCATCTTTCAAATTACGCTGTGGGTATTTTGCTTCAATATCTGCAACTAAAGGCAAGTTATCTGGTAACAATTTATTTATTATCGCTTTATCCATGGCACCAATTTTCCTTAAACTAAAATAAAATCATAAGGCTCAACGCCATGTTTAATAACACCGAGCCTTAAATTTGTCAAATCCGTTATGATAGAAAAGAATCCTAAGCCCTTTTCCATGTAGTTCCTTGAGGAGAATCCTCTAAAACCACCCCATCAGCTAATAAATCATTTCTAATTTTATCAGCTAATGCAAAGTCTTTGTTCTTGCGAGCATTTTTTCTATCTTCTATCAAAGCTTCAATATCAGCTTCTGACAAGCCATCTTTTGAAGCAGGAACCCACTTAAACCATTCATCAGGAGTTTTCTCTAACAATCCCATTAGGTTTGCTGAAGATATAAGAACACCTTTTAACTCAGCAATTTCTTTTTCATCTTCTACCTTGTTAAGGCTACCCACCATCTCATGCAAATATGAAATAGCAAGCGGTGTATTCATATCATCTTGCAATGCTTCCAAAACTTTCTTATCAGCATCTTTAGCAAAGATTGGTTCAACAGTATCTACTCTTTTAAGAGCTGTATAAAGTCTGTCCATTGTTTGTTTTGCTTGTTTCAAACCATCTTCAGTCCAGTTAAGTGGCTGATGATAATGCGTCATCAAAAAGCACAATCTAATAGCTTCACCAGGGGCTTTTTCTAAAATCTCTTGCACGGTAAAGAAATTACCTAAAGACTTAGACATTTTTTGCCCTTCAACCATCAAATGACCATTATGCACCCAATATCTAGCATATGAATCGTGCTTATGCGCGCAGCAAGATTGCGCAATTTCATTTTCATGGTGAGGGAATACTAAATCTTGTCCACCACCGTGAATATCGAATGAATTGCCCAGATATTTAGCACTCATAGCAGAACATTCTAAGTGCCAACCAGGACGACCAAACCCCCAAGGGCTTTCCCATCCAGGTTGTTCATCTGTTGAAGGCTTCCAGAGGATAAAATCAGCAGCATCTTTTTTATAAGGTGCGATTTCAACCCTAGCACCAGCAATCATTTCATCTTGGCTTCTGCGAGATAGACAGCCGTAATTTTCCATTGTTTTAACAGAAAACATAACATGCCCTTCAGCTTCATAAGCATGCCCGTCATCAATGAGCTTTTGCACCAATTCAATCATTTCATTAATATGCTCAGTTGCTTTTGGCTCAATGGTTGGAGGCAATGCATTTAACTCTGCCATATCATCATGGAAAAATTGTGTCGTTACTTTTGTGATTTCATCAATTGGCTTTCCGCTATCAATTGATTTTTTAATAATTTTATCATCAACATCTGTAATATTGCGAGCATAAGTAACTTTTGGATATGTTTTTGACAACACCCTATAAAGCAAATCAAAAACAACCACAGCTCTAGCATTACCAATGTGAGCCCTATCATAAACAGTTGGTCCGCACACATACATCTTTACATGGTTAGTATCTAGCGGAACAAACTCTTCTTTAGAGCGAGTCATTGTATTAAAAACAAACATTAAAATCTCCTATCGGATAAACTATAAAGAACTACCTTTTTTAAGCCTCTCAGCAATTAAGAACGCTAGTTCTAAGGCTTGAGAAGCATTTAGTCTCGGGTCACAGTGGGTGTGGTATCTATCACCAAGATTACTTTCGTCAATCTTCTGTGCCCCGCCGATACATTCAGTCACATCTTGTCCAGTCATTTCAAAGTGAACGCCACCTGCATATGTGCCTTCGGCCTTATGAACTGCAAAAAAGCTTTCAACCTCTTTTAATATCGCCTCAAAGCGACGAGTTTTATAACCAGTAGAAGCCTTCATGGTGTTGCCATGCATTGGATCACAAGACCAAACCACGCTTCTGCCTTCGTTTTTAATTGCCCTAACAATTGACGGCAAATATTTATCTACATTATCCGCACCCATACGAGTAATAAGGGTTATTCTACCTGCCTCATTTTGTGGATTTAAGGTATCGCACAAACGAATAATATCATCAGTTGAAGCGTTAGGGCCAACCTTAATACCAAGAGGATTTTCTACACCACGTAAAAACTCAACATGAGCCTCATCTGGGTTTCTAGTTCTTTCACCAATCCATAACATATGAGCAGAACAGCAATACCAATCACCACTTATAGAATCTATTCTGGTCATAGATTCTTCATATGGTAAAAGCAAAGCTTCGTGCGATGTAAAAAAGTCAGTCTGCTTCATCTGTGGAATTTTATCAGATGTAAGCCCGCAAGCTTTCATAAAATTAAGAGCCTCTGTAATTCTATCAGCAAATTGATTATATTTTTTTGCCTGTTCACTATCTTTTACAAAGTCTAAGTTCCAGCGAGCAACTTTTTGCAAATCAGCATAACCACCTTGAGCAAATGCTCTGAGCAAGTTTAATGTTGAAGATGACTGGTTATAAGACTTAATCATACGAGTTGGATCAAAACGTCTATCTTCAGGGGTGAAGCACATCCCATTAATGCAATCACCACGATATGATGGAAGTCTTAACCCATTCTTTTCTTCAGTATCTTCACTTCTTGGTTTTGCAAACTGGCCTGCCATACGAGCAACTTTTACAACGGGTCTATTTCCGCCAAAAGTTAAAACCACCGCCATCTGGAGCAACACCCTAAATGTGTTACGAATATTACCAGCGTTAAACTCTGCAAAGCTTTCAGCGCAATCACCACCTTGAAGCAAAAATGCCTGACCATTAGCAACTTCACCAAGTTTTTCTTTTAAAGTTCTGGCTTCTTCTGCAAAAACCAATGGAGGATAACATTTAAGCTCATCAACAACAGCTTCCAACTCTGACTTATCTTCATAGTTAGGTATATGCTTGGCTTTTTTGTTTCTCCAAGTAAGTGGGGTCCATTTATCAGTCATTTAAAAAATCTCATCTATTTCAAAACATATTTACTATATGTATTCATTCAAAAACTTAAAGCCTTAAATACCAATATCGATATCTATGCCTTCTTCTTCCATAATTTGTAGCATTTCAGCCAAGAAGATTCTCTCTTCATCATCCACAACACCGTCAGCTAAAATAACCTGCACAAAAGTCTCAACAAACTCTTTTAATTCATCATCTCCAAGCTCTAATACTTCTTCCATCGCGTCATAAAAATTATCTTCATCTGGAGATAATTTATCTATATAGCTCTTCACTTCTTCTGGAACATAGCGTAAGTCAGAACATCTTTTTCTTACATAGCCGATAATTATGTTGCTTTCACTAACATCAAAATCTTTATCTATCTTTGCCAAGAACACCAATATCGCAAGCTCGTTTCTAATACGGTTAATAGCCTGCGCAGTAGGAGAAAACCCTGCAACTTCACTACCAGGTGTAACTGCAACCTGACCAAGCAAGAATTTACGAGGTTGCACATAAGTTTCTTTAGTGTGTAAATCTATAATCTTTTTCATGCGTGAAGCACGAAGTTTAACTGGCTTTTTGTTGTTATGACAAAAGCCTTCCACAAAAACCTCGTTCTCTTTTTGCCAGATTTTGCGAATTGTAACTTTTATTTTATCTATATCACCACTTTTAGAGACGTAATATATACCAACCAAAACAGAAAGGCCTGAAGCAAGCTCTTTACCATCACTATCGAGTAGTTCTTCTAATTCTGGCATAGAAATAGAGCGGCGTTTTTCTTCGCCTGTTTCGATTACTTCATCTTCATCTATTACAGTCTTAGCTCCACCGAATACAACTGATGAATTATCTTTAGCACGAGGGGTATATTCTGGCCTACGAAGTTTTGGCTTTGCCTTAGGCGCAACTTGAGGGCGATAAGCCTCTTTTTCATACGCATCGGGGAATAAAGCTCTTTTTACCAGACCTAAAAATTTATGTTTATTTTCCACAAAAGCCTCTTGCCGTGTTTTTTAATTTAACTGTTACTGAAAATATACAAAGCATTAGCAAAAAACGAAAGTTAAAATTACTTTACAGCTTAAAAAACTATTTTTCACCCACAGCAATAGACGCAAGCCTCTTTAATATCTTTTTAACAGCATCTATTCTTTCTTTTGATGTATCTAGCCTATATTCGGCTACAATTTTCTGATCTGGTCTTATTTTAATCATACCAAGCTGACTAGAAATATATTGAATTAAGCCTTCTGGCTTAGGGAATGTATTATTTCTAAAAGACACCACCACACCTTTAGGTCCTGCATCAACCTTTTCAACATTGGCAATTTTGCAAAGCTGTTTTACATAAACCACCGCCAAAAGGTTTTCCACCTCTTCAGGGATTTTGCCGAATCTATCAATCAGCTCCATAGCCATTAGCTCGGCATCATCTTTTGAATTAAGCTCAGAGATACGCCTATACAACCCTAACCTTACACCCAAATCTGCCACATATCGCTCTGGAATTAACACAGGCATGCCAGTTGATATAATTGGCGACCATGAATTATCTTCTGCATCATCTTCAAAGGCTGTACCGCTTTTAGCCGCAGCAATCGCTTCTTCTAGCATATGTTGGTATAAAGCCACCCCAACTTCTTTAATATGCCCAGATTGTTCCTCACCTAAAATATTACCAGCACCTCTAATATCCATATCATGGCTAGCAATTGAGAAACCTGCGCCTAACGTATCTAGTGCTTGCATAACATTAAGCCTGCGTTCGGCTGTTTTAGATATATTACGTCTTGCTGGCACAGTTAGGTAAGCATACCCCCTAATCTTCCCCCTACCGATACGCCCTCTTATTTGGTAAAGCTGTGATAAACCAAACATGTCAGCCCTATGAATAATCATAGTATTAACACGAGGCAAATCAATCCCAGATTCAATGATTGAGGTTGAGAGCAATATATCATACTCACCGTCAGAGAATGCAGTCATCACAGTTTCT
>QKFK01000010.1 GCA_003252195.1 Rhodospirillales bacterium | reverse complement strand
TGATAATTATTATGAAGGACAAACTAACATGGCAAAAATTCTAGTAACCAGTGCATTACCATATATTAACGGAGTTAAACACTTGGGGAATTTAGTTGGCTCAATGTTGCCAGCTGATGTCTATGCTAGATTCATGCGCCAAACTGGCAATGAAGTTCTTTATATTTGTGCAACCGATGAACATGGTACTCCAGCTGAACTTGGAGCGTTAGAGGAAAATAAGCCCGTAGAACAATTCTGTGCTGAAAAACACGAGCTTCAAAAAGGTATCTATGAAGAATACAAAATGTCTTTTGACTATTTTGGTCGTACATCATCTGTGCAAAATACCGAGCTAACTCAATATTTTGCAAAAAAGCTTTTAGATAATGGACATATTGAAACAAGAGAAATTAAACAAGTTTACTCTGTTGATGATGGGCGCTTTTTGCCAGACCGTTACGTAACTGGCACATGTCCTTATTGTGGCTACGAATCGGCTAGGGGCGATCAATGTGAACAATGTACTAAACTTCTGGATCCAGCAGAACTAATCAACCCACGTTCATCTGTTTCTGGTAGCACTAACTTAGAAATTAGAGAAAGCAATCATCTCTTCTTAAAATTGCCAGAGTTAGAAGAAACAGTTAAAACATGGCTCGATACCAAATATGATTGGCCAGGGGTGGTAACTGGTATTGCCAATAAATGGCTTAAAGAAGGTTTGAAAGAACGTTGTATTACCCGTGACTTAAAATGGGGTGTGCCTGTTCCTTTTGAAGGTTTAGAAGGTAAAGTTTTCTATGTATGGTTTGATGCTCCAATTGGATATATTTCTGCAACCAAAGAATGGGCAGATGAAGCGCCAGAAAGTAGAGATTGGAAGTCTTGGTGGACTGAAGGTAATGATGTTAAATATGTTCAGTTTATGGCTAAAGATAACATTCCGTTCCATACAATTATGTTCCCTGCAACTATATTAGGTGCAAATGATGGCTGGAAAAACGTTGATTATATCAAGGGCTTTAACTGGCTTACATTCTACGGCGGTAAATTTTCAACATCACAAAAACGTGGTGTGTTTACAGATCAAGCATTAAAAGAATTTTCTGCTGATTATTGGCGTTATTGGTTAATGGCAAATGCACCAGAGACTAATGACTCAAGCTTCACTTTCAGTGGTTTTGCTGCCATGATTAATAAAGATTTGAACGGTATTTTGGGTAACTATGTAAACCGTGTGCTCAAAATGACAGAATCTAAGATTGGCGCATTTGTTCCAGAAGGTGGTGAGGAAGGCGAGGCAGAAAAAGCTTTGTATGCTAATTTGGAAACATATTTAGCTAATTATAAAAAATATATGGAAGAAATGGAGTTCCGCAAAGCTATGAATGAACTTCGTGCTATTTGGGTAGAAGGAAATAATTTCTTAACCGTAGCAGAGCCATGGTCGGTTATCAAAACTGATGTTGCTAGAGCTTCAGCAATTTTAAGAGTTGCAATCAACTTAATCAGAGTTTTGGCAATTGCTTCATGGTCAATTATTCCAGATGCTTCTGCTAAAATGTTTGAGTTGTTAAATCTAGATGCTTCTGAGCAACCTAAATGGTTTGAAAAATCAATCGTAGAAGAGCTGAAAACTCTTAAAGCTGGACACAAGTTCAATTCACCAGAATTGTTGTTTGAAAAAATTGAACAAGATAGAATTGATACTTTGATTCAAACCTATGGTGGCGAAGAGTAACTATTAATAAAATGTAGCGCTACCAAGGTGGTGGCGCTATAAACCAAACTACTTTTTTGAGCGGAGAGCTGTTTTGGCAAAAAAAGATACGTATAGTCCTAGTGTTTTAATGACCTTTTTAAGACTCATTTTTGCAATTATAAAATTAATCGCTTTTCCAGTTAGAAAGCCTGTTGTTGGGCTTTTCTTGCTGTTGGTTCTTATTGGTGTGCCATATGCATTAGGTGTTAAACCACCTGAGATGCTGGGCTGGTATAAAGAAAAAGCTTCTCCAGTTTTATCTGTTTTTTCTAATTATGGCAATTCTATGAAAAAACATACTGGGCCTTTGGTAGACCAGATGAGTAAAGTTACTAATGCGGTTATTTCTGCTCCTCAAAAACTAAAAGAGATTCAAACGGCAAAAACTCGCGAAAGTAATATAAACAATATGATGAGCGATATGGCTGGCGGTGTTGAGCTAAAAGAGCTTGAAAACACTGGCGGGCTTAATATTAGTAAGAGTGATATCTCTCAATATGAAGGCATGAATGGTCTAGAACACGGTGCTATAGAGCAAAAAACACAGGCAGAAATTCAGAAAGAGCATATGCAAGAGGTGTTTAAGAAATCTGTAGCTAAAAGCAATATATATGCATTGCCTAATGGCGAAGAAAAACAAGTGGCGAGTGTGCAAATGCCAGCGCCTATTAAAATAGAAATAGCCGACACTTCTAATTTGCAATTAAAAGAAATTGAAAAACCTGTTTCTGCACCTGTAAAGCCAGAGAAATTTGAACCAAAAATAACTATGAATGATATTCAAGGCAAAAGTGAATTTAGTTTTGCAATTAAAGAAAACTATAACCCTCCTATGATACTAGAAGGGTTTGCTAAGGTTTTAAGCCCAGAATTTATTAAAATTTCTGAAAGTCCAATATATCTATATGGTATAGTTGCGAGCAGTAATGTTGATGAAAGAGAAAAGGCCAGAAACTTTTCTTCGCAATTAATTGGCAATTCTATTGTGAGTTGTAAAATCATGGGTTTAACAGAAGATAATATTCCAGCGGGAATATGCTCTGCTGGTATCATTAATATAAATAAAACTCTTGTTCAGGCTAATCTGGTTAGTCAAGTTGCGGATTTGTGATCTAAAAACTAATACTAAAGGTTAGTTTCTACACATAATGATATGTTTATACATTTCTATCTCTTTGTTATTATTAGATAATAGGGAGTATGCCCATGCAGATATGGAAAAATAGAGTATTAAATTTGAGCATTCTGTTCCTAGCTTTCTTGCTAGTAGCGTTTTTGTCATTTCCATATTCTAATATTCTTTACAGTTTTTATAAATTTGATAATGGCGATATGGAATATATCGTTAAACATATTGATAATGTTTCATATAAGCAAGAAACCTATAATTCTATCTTAGAGACGCTAAACGAGTTCCACGACAGTAGGTCAAACAATATTATAAGGGCAATGAGTATTACGGATTTGCTTGCCTCTGAAAAGTTTTTATCGGCTCTTCATGAAAAAAAACATAGTGATTTTCCAGATATTAACGTGCTAGAGATGAATTTGAGCATAGAAAATATTTATGAGGGTAAATATGTGGTTGAGGTATACCCAGAGCAAAAAGCTTCAATAGATAAAATAATTAGAGTTGCCTGGTGCAAAAGAGGTTTGTGGCTTAAAATATGTGATGTTGAGCTTAGTAAGTATTATACAGACAAACTTGTCGCCTTTATGAAAGATGAGTATCACATAAAATAAATATAATATAGGTTTGACTAGAAATTTCCTTCATAGTATTTTCTCATCATCACGTTAAGATTAAGCGAGCTATTAAATTATGTTATTCCAGCCAGTGTTAATGCTATCAGGATACTTTATAACCATTTTGGGGATTAGTATGATAATTCCTATTTTGGCAGATGTTTCTTTTGGAAATACTGACTGGCATTGCTTTTTATATTCTTCAGCAATATGCATTTTTGTCGGGCAGGCAATGTATCTGTCCAATAAGGGCAAAATTAAAAAAGTAACTGTTCAACAGGGGTTTTTGCTAACCGCTGTAAGTTGGTTATTGCTTGTGGCTTTTGCAGCTATCCCGTTTGTTTTATCTGGTATTTTAACAAATTATGGGGATGCTTTCTTTGAGGCTATGTCTGGCTTAACAACAACAGGGGCAACGGTTATAACTGGGTTAGAGGCGGCTCCTCCTGGGATATTATTATGGCGCTCAATCTTAAACTTTTTAGGTGGTGTTGGTATTATTGTGTTAGCTGTGGCGGTGTTCCCATTCTTAAGTGTTGGTGGTATGCAGATATTTAAGATGGAATCATCTGAAACCGCAGAAAAAATTGTACCAAAGATAAAGATATTAACACGTTCAATTATTCTTATTTATTTAGCTCTTAATTTTGCTTGTATGGTGTTTTTATATCTATCTGGTATGAATTTATTTGATGCCCTAAACCATGCTTTAGCAACTATTGCAACTGGTGGCTTTTCAACCAAAGATTCTTCTATTGGTTATTATAATAGCCCATTAATAGAGTTTGTGTTAATCGTGTTCATGATTAGCGGTGCTTTGCCCTTAACATATTATGTATCTATGCTTCAAAAATCTAAGATAGATGCATTTAGAACCAGCCAAATAAAAAGCTTTTTTAAGGTGTTGTTTTTTATAATCGCTATTTTAACATTATACCGAGTTAAAGTTCATGATGTCTCATTTCTCAATGCATTAAGAGAAGTTGCTTTTAACGTAACATCTATTTTAACCGATTGCGGATTTGCATCTACTGATTATGGATTATGGGGGCATTTTTCAATAGGAATGTTCTTAGTTATAACCTTTATTGGTGGTTGTACGGGTTCAACATCTGGTGCTATTAAAATCTTTAGATGGCAAATTTTAGGGGCTTATATAAAAAGAACCTTTGTGATTTCAAAAGATCCTAATCGTGTTTATCCAACCAAGATTGGCAAAAAAACTTTTGCTAGTGATGAAATATCATCGGTTATAGCTTTTATTGCTCTTTATTTTATATGTTTTGCGGTTATTACGCTTTTGTTGTGTTTTAACGGGGTGGATTTCTTATCTTCTGCCAGTGCGGTTTCTGCTTCTATGGCAAATTCTGGCCCAGGTTTGGGAGATATAGTTGGTCCAGCTGGTACATACAAACCGCTTCCATATAACGCAAAATGGATTTTGTCTTTTGCTATGTTATTAGGTCGTCTCGAACTATTTACATTGCTAGTGATATTCACTCCAAGCTTTTGGAAAAAATAATCAGCCTCATATTATACTGTAATATATTTTGTAATATCAGTTATAAACGATTGGTTTTGATTTTGGTTTGATTTATCTGCCGAACAGGCGCTCTATATCTTTGAGCTGTAATTTTACATAAGTAGGGCGACCATGGTTGCATTGACCAGAATGAGGGGTTGCTTCCATTTGACGGAGTAATTCATTCATCTCTTGCACATTTAGAATGCGTCCAGACCTAACTGAACCGTGGCATGCCATGGTTGCACATACATCATGGAGCTTGCCTGTGAGCTCAAAATCTTTGCCCCATTCTGCAATCTCATCTGCTAGGTTTTTAATCAAGCCTTTAATATCCATCTGCCCAAGTAGAGCAGGGGTTTCTCTAACAATAATTGCTCCATTGCCAAATTTTTCTAATACTAAACCAAGCTTGGCAAAGTCTTCGGCTTTATCTGCCATTTTATCAGCTATGGAATCTTCAACCTCGATTATCTCAGGCAATAAGAGCATTTGGCTTTTAACAGAGCCTTGTTCTAAGTTGTTTTTCATTTTCTCATAAACTAGGCGTTCATGGGCAGCATGTTGGTCAACAATCACTAAGCCATCATCTGTTTGTGCCACTATATATGTTTTGTGCAATTGGGCTTTAGCCAAGCCTAATGGGTAGCCTTCTTTAACTTCGCCAGTTTCTTGGTCAAAGTTAGTAGGGGTAGAGGTTTGGTATTCTTCAATCACTCTAGCAGATGCTACGTCATTTAACCCAAAGTCATAATTAACGGGATCTTGTTGCAAGTTAATCGGTGATTGCAGAGCTGAACCTCTGGCATATTGGCTTTGTGATATGCGGTTTCTATCGGCAAAGAAGCCTTGAGGTGGAGCATTGCTTGATATTTGTTGGTTGCTACCTTCAGCAATAAAAGAACCCAATGTGCCAATGCCAACCGTAGTTGAGGCTCTGTGTCCATTAGAGGCTAGGGCGTTTTTTAGCCCGCCGACAATCATGCCACGAATATTACCAGCGTCTCTAAACCTAACCTCCGCTTTAGCAGGGTGAACATTAACGTCCACATCACGAGGTTCAATATCTACAAACAATGCCACATATGGGTAGCGATTGCTGGCAAGAAAATCTTGATAAGCTGCTCTGACGGCACCGTTTAATAATTTGTCTTTAACTGGGCG
>QKFK01000145.1 GCA_003252195.1 Rhodospirillales bacterium | reverse complement strand
TGGGTAATCGCCCCAGATTGTGAGAAAAGCGGTTTTGCACATGCTTTTACATGTACGCGTCCGCTAAAAGTTGCCAAACTAGGGGATAAAAAATTCTCAGTAGATGGAACACCAACCGATTGTGTGTTGGTTGCTCTTTATAACCTTATGGAAGAAAAGCCAGATTTAATTCTATCAGGAATTAATAACGGTACTAATATTGGTGAAGATGTAACTTATTCTGGTACTTGTGGTGTGGCTATGGAAGGCGCTGTAAATGGAATTATGGCGATTTCTATGTCGCAGCGTATTTCCTATGAGGCTTTTTATAACGATGCTCCAAAAAATTGGAGTGCAGCAAAAGAACATGCTGAAAAACTTATTCGAGAATTAACCACGATGGAGTGGGAAGATAACACCTTTGTTAATATCAATTTTCCAGCGGTTGATGCTTCAGAGGTTAAAGGTGTTAGAGTTGCTCCGCAAGGTAAAAGAACTATTGAAGACGAAATGGAAAACCTTGAAGGTCTAGATGATGATTATGTTAGGCTTTCTAAGAAATGTTCACTAAATTCTAAATGTAAACATTCAGATATTAAAACGGTGAGAGAAGGTTATATTTCTGTAACTCCTCTTTCTTGCGATTTTACAAATCATTGTATGATTAAAAACTTAGAGAAAGTTTTTTGATGGAACGCGGAGAACAGGTTTTAGCTCTAATGTTAGAACTTCGTTATCACGGGGTTAAAGATGCGCCTATTTTAAAGTTTTTAGAAACAGTATTAGATGATATTTTTCCTCTAGATCCGTTTGAAAGAGATTTTCCGAATATCCATTATAATCATATAGAAATTGATGATAACTTTTTGCGCAAATTTGTCGCTTCAATGCTTTGCTATAAGCTAAATATTGCAAAAAATGATTCAGTGTTAGAGGTCGGCTGTGGTGGTGGTTTGCAAACCGCCATGATAGCCTCAATAGCTAAACGCGTGACTTCTCTTTGTGCAACAAAGTTAGAGAAAGAAAATGCTGAGAAAAATTTTGCTAAAGCAAATATAAGAAATGCATTTGTGGTTAGAAATGACTTTGGTTTGGGTTGGCCTGTTCAAGCTCCGTTTGATAAAATTATTGTAAATGTGCCATGCGGAGAATTGCCAGTTGCCTTGGTGTCTCAATTGTCAATGGGAGGTTCTATGCTTTACCCCATGTTTGACGATAAATTGCCACGCGGACAATATATGATAAATATCCTTCGTAAAGAAGCTGAGGCTAATGTTATAACCCCGTTATTCCCTATGGATTTTGCCTTAAAGTCATAGAAAATTAATAACAACTTAAAACTTTTGTGGCAATGTTTTCTTATGATTAATATTGGTCGTAAAATGCAGCGCTTTTTATGTCTGCTCATGGTGTCATATGCCTTGAGCGCTTGTGCTGTGCGTATTCCAATAAATACTTCTTATAGAACCATTAAAGGTTCTTATCGAAAAATTGTAAGTTTGTTCAGCAGTAAAGATAGTGTAACCGTTAAAAAAGGCGATACTTTATATAGTATTTCTCGTCGCTATCAAGTTCCTTTGCGCTCAATAATTAGCTTAAATAATATTCCAGCTCCGTATACTTTATATGTTGGACAACAACTTCGTTTACCAGGTGCAAAAGTGCACGAGGTTAAAAAAGGCGATACTCTTTATAGTATTTCTCGTAAATATGGAGTGGATTTAAGTCAATTATCTAAACATAATAACATTAGCTCTCCGTTCTCTCTATCTGTGGGGCAAAAATTATCTATTCCTGATTCTATAGTTAGAGGCTCATCTTATGTGGCCAGTTCTGCTCCAGCATCATCTTCATCAACAACTAAATATTCATCTGTAACTAGCTCATATTATCGCAATAAAATGGCCGCAGAAGGTAAGCCTTTAGGTGATTTAAAAACTACATCAACAACTAAAGCGCCAGTTAAAAAATATTCAGGACAATCAAAAGTGTTATTACCTGACCCTGCACCAAGAAGTTCAAATAAATTTGATTGGCCGATTAAAGGTAGAGTGTTAGTTCCGTTTGGTGATTTAGGCAAAGGTCGCCATAATGACGGTATTAATATTCAAGCTAGCAAGGGTGCAAAAGTTGGGGCCGCTGAAAATGGTGTGGTTGCATATGTTGGTAATTCAATTAAAGGCTTTGGAAATCTTATTTTGATTAAACATTCTGGTGGGTGGATGTCTGCTTATGCTCATAATGATAAAATCTTAGTTTCTAAGGGGCAAAAAGTTTCAAGAGGTCAGTCAATTGCGCTAGTTGGAAAAACTGGAAGCGTTATATCTCCTCAAGTTCACTTTGAGCTCAGAAAAGGAAGCAAAGCCATCGATCCTAGGTTGCATTTAAAATCGCTTTAATTAATTGTTTTTTTGTGCTAAATAATCCACAGGAATACCTGTTATCTTTGCAATATAGCCTCAAAAGGATTATATTGCGTTGTTGATTAATTCGAATTTTATTGGAGATAAAATATGTTTATAAATCCTGCTTTTGCACAGGCTGCCGCAGGTGCCGCTACAGCACCGTCACTATCACAAACAGTTTTTCAGTTAGTCGCTATTGCGGTTATTTTCTATCTTTTATTGATTCGTCCAGGTCAAATAAAATCTAAGCAAGAACAAGCAATGCGTGATGCTATTGTTAAAGGTGATAAAATCATCACTAAAGGTGGTATTTATGCAAAAGTTGTTAAAGTTGAAGAAAAAACTTTAGTTGTTGAAATTGCAGATAATACAAAAATTACAATCGTGAAGTCTTCTGTTATAGATATTCTTGATGCTGATGGCAAAAGTAAATTTGAAGTAGTTGGTAAGCCAGTTGCTGTTCAAAAAAATCTTTCAAAAGAGCAACCTACTGTTGCAGAAAAAGCAAAAGAAGTTAAAGAAGAAGTTGTAAAAGAAGAAGCTCCTAAAGATAAAAAAGCTCCAGCTAAAAAAACTGCAAAGAAAGCTAGCACAAAAGCTAAAACAGCTAAAAAAACAGCTTCAAAAGCTAAAAAGAGCGATAAATTAAAAGAAGTACTTTCTAAATAATCATTATTAAAATAAGGCGTTTGAAAATGGCAACATTTGAAACATGGAAAAAAAACTTGGCAATCTTTGTGTGTTTGCTTGGTTTGTTTTATTGCTTGCCCAACTTTTTGGGAAGCTCAATGAAGACAAAACTACCAACATGGTGGCAACCTGTTAGTCTTGGTCTTGACTTGCAAGGTGGTTCTCATATCGTGTTGGAAGTTAAATTTGATGAAGTAATCAAAGAACGCTTAAGTGCAACTGAAGATGCTATTCGCTCAAAATTGATTGAAAAGCACATCAGATATACAGATCTTAAAGTTCAAGATGATAAAATCAATGTTACCATTATCAACCCTGCAGATAAATCTGATGCTAAATCTTTAATCAGAAAAGAAATTAACCAAGGTGTTAATACTTCTTTTGAGATTGAAGACGTTAACGATCACATGGAAATTGGTTATAGTGAGCAAGCTATTATTGCTCTACAAGATAAAGTTTTATCTCAATCTATTGAGATTGTACGTCGCCGTATTGACCAACTAGGTACTAAAGAGCCTACTATTCAAAGACAAGGACGTACTCGCATTATCGTTCAATTACCAGGTGTTGAAAATCCTGAGCATGTTAAATCTCTTTTAGGTAAAACAGCAAAATTATCATTCCATATGGTTGATGATATCAGCTTAAATGATGCTAGACGTGGTAAATTACCTCCTTCTTCTATGTTGATTGAAGGCGGTGTTTCTTCTCGTGAGGGCGCATATATAGTTAAGCGTTTGCCTGTAGTAACAGGTGAACATTTAACAGATTCACGTCCTTCTTTCCAAGATGGAGAGGCTGTTGTTACATTTGAATTTGACTCAATAGGAGCGAAAGCTTTTGGTAATGCTACTAGAGAAAATATTGGTCACAGATTAGCTATTGTGCTTGATAATGAAGTTATCTCTGCTCCTGAAATTAAAGGTGCTATTACAGGTGGTAGCGGAATTATTTCTGGCTCTTTTACATCTGAGAGTGCAAACGAATTATCATTACTACTTCGTTCAGGTGCTTTGCCTGCTCCACTTCAAGTATTAGAAGAAAGAACAGTTGGCCCAAGCCTTGGTGCAGATTCAATTAGATTAGGCGGTATTTCTTGTTTAATTGGTCTTGCTTTGGTTGTTGCGTTTATGATTGCTGCTTATGGCACTTTTGGCGTTATTACATCTATAGCAGTTCTTTTAAACCTTATGCTTTTAATTGGTGGGTTGAGCTTCTTAGGGGCAACATTAACTCTTCCTGGTATTGCAGGTATCGTTCTTACAATGGGTATGGCAGTTGATGCTAATGTGCTTATTTTTGAAAGAATGAGAGAAGAAAGCAAAAAAGGTATTCCTGTTATGAAAGCAATTATCGCAGGTTTCCAAAACGCATTTGTTACCATTGTAGATTCAAATCTTACAACAATGGTTGCTGCATTGGTTCTGTTTAATTTTGGATCTGGTCCTGTTAGAGGTTTTGCTGTGACATTGGCTTTGGGTATTATTACATCAATGTTTACCTCAACTATGATTACCCGCTTATTGGTTTTTACCTGGCTTCAAAGCAAAAAACCAAGCAAATTACCTATTTAATAAAGGTGGAATAAAATGTTTAGTTTAATGAAACTTATTACAAAAGATACCAATTTTGATTTTATTGGTAAAAGAAAAATAGCTTATATTTTCTCTGCTATTTTGGTGATTGCTGCAATTAATGAAGTGGCATTTAAAGGGCTTAATTATGGTATCGACTTTTCTGGTGGTATCTTGATGGAAGTTCAAACTACAGAAAAAGCAGATTTAGGTAATATTAGAACTTCACTCGAAGAACTCAATGTGGGCGAATTTAGCCTTCAAGGAATGGGTGATTCTGGTAATCAAGTCATGATTAGAGTTCAAGCTTCTAACAATGATGAAAAAGCCCAAAATGAAATCTTGCAAAAGATTAAAAATAAATTGGGTGATACAGTTGAATATAGAAGAGTTGAACTTGTTGGTCCTAAAGTAGGTGATGAATTAATCAGAGCGGGTATTTGGGCTGTCGTTATCGCAATTGGAGCAATTGGTGCTTATATTTGGTTTAGATTTGAATTGCCATTTGCATTGGGCGGTATTATTGCTCTGTTCCACGATGTAATTACCACGGTAGGTATTTTATCGTTACTCGGAATGGACTTTAGCTTAGATACTGTGGCTGCTATTTTAACGATTGCTGGTTACTCTATTAATGATACGGTTGTTTGCTATGACCGTATTAGAGAAAACTTGCGCAGACACAAAAAAATGCCTGTGTTAGAGCTCGTGAATAATAGTATTAATGAAATGCTATCAAGAACAATCCTAACCGCATTTACAACATTCTTGGCGATTATGGCTATTTTAATCTTTGGTGGACCTGTATTAAGAAGCTTCTCATTTGCATTAGCATGGGGTGTGTTTATTGGTACATATTCATCAGTTTATGTGGCATCAACCGTAGTAACATTATTCGATATTCGAAAAAGAACTAATAACGATGGTGTTGTTGGTCCTTACGACGGTGTTGAATAAGTTAAGTAATTAGAGGGAGCTTTTTAAGCTCCCTTTTTTTTGCGCATAGAGAGATTACCTGTTTAGCCAAGTATTGTTTAATCGTGCTTAGCAGGTAAGCCAACTAGCTGGTGAATATTCTTTTTCGTAAACGTTAATGCTATTTGCATCAATTGGTGGATAATGTGGCGTTCCTATATGCATTATGATCTCAAATATAGCGAAGGCAATGTTATTAATGCCAAGCTTGGGCGCGCTGTAAAACAATCTCTGTTTAATGCATTTGTTCAGAACTTAAGTGCAATTAAAGCTTCTGCATGATTGTTGGTTTGTGTCTTTGTATTGGGATAGTAATAATATACTGACACGGAATAAATTGTAAGAAGAGTGGAGATATGTAAAGTAACTCATGTTCTTAAAACAAAAAAAGCCCCGCAAATTTACGGGGCTTTAGGGTTTTGTAGGCTTTTATATTAGTGAGCGCAACCACAACATGATTCACAACCACCTGCACCACAACCTTCATCAGCTGAAAGTCTCATTTCTACAAATTCCCAGTTGATAAGGCTATCAAGGAATGTTTGTACGAAATCTGGTCTACGGTTTTGGTAATCAAGGTAGTAA
>QKFK01000274.1 GCA_003252195.1 Rhodospirillales bacterium | reverse complement strand
TTTGGCTTCAGCCATTACTTCAACGCCAATTCCATCACCTGGTAATAAGAGAACATTCTTTTGCATTTATCAGTCCTTTGCATAAGTTAAAATAATTTAGCTATAAGGCTATAAATTAGCGAGGAAATTAGCAAGCAATTATTTAACTTTTACAAAGGTAATGTAACAATAGCAACAAGACCGTGATCAGGTTCAAGCTTATTTTGCAAGGTGATTTCACCACCTTGGGCATAAATTGCATTTGCAACCACAGCCAAACCAAGTCCTGTGCCACCAGTTTCTTTAGAGCGCGATTTTTCCACCCGATAAAAGGGCTTAAACACATTTTTAAGCTCGTCTTCAGGAATCCCATGTCCATTATCACTAATGATTATCTCAACATTATCGTCATTAATCTTATTAAGACACACCTCAACCCCACCTGCATATTTGATTGCATTATCAATGAGATTACTAAGTGCTCTTTTGGTCAAAAGAGGTTTGAACATAGCGCTTATTTTTTCGTTAGGTAGTTTCACAATCATCTTAGCAGAGCTCAAGCTATAATCATCACAAAGATTAGCTATAAGCTTTGTAATATCCGTATCAACAGCAGTTTCTTTATCTAGCTCTTCACCTTTAGCAAATTCCAACACAGATGAAATCATCTTTTCCATCTCGTCTAAATCGCTTTGAGTTTTAGCTCTACCTTCTTCATCTTCAATAAACTCTGCCCTTAAACGCATACGAGTTATTGGAGTCCGCAAATCATGCGATATTGCCCCAATCATGCGCGTTCTGGTCTCAACATATTTACGAAGCCTGTCTTTCATCTCATTCATAGCGCGAGCAACTTCAACAACTTCTTTTGAGCCCGTCTCATTCATCTTTGGCGAATTAATATCACGACCAAATTTACGAGCAACATCAGCGATGTCTGATAACGGCTTAACGGCTAAACTAACCACCACAAACGAGGTAACAATCATAAATAATGATAGAACAATCATAGCGTTGCCATACCATTTATTATAAAAGTCAAATGATGGTTTTACTGGCACCATTACATTAAAACAAAAACCATATTCGCTTCTAATGCTAACCAAAATATGATTCGGCGGAGCGACAAAACCCTCTGGACGAGGACGTTTTCTTTTATAATCTGGGCGTCTACCCATATCATCATGAACCAAAGACCTTCTGTCATGAGGAGGAGCATCACCACCCATCATACGCTCATTATTTTTCATTCCGTTTGGATCATCAAACTCCATCATCGGAGGGCGAGGCTCATTTTTAAAAAGGTTATCAAGAATATTTTTTATGTTTTTGTCAGTGTCTATAAAATCCATAAATTCTTCATGAGAAATCTCTGCAATCTTGATTTTAGCGTTAAGATTTTTACCAGTTAGTAACTTACGCATAAACTCAGTATTGTTAGTGTTTTTATCATATTTTGCTTTTGGATAATCATCGCTAACAAACATAAGCATACGTTTATGCCAGTCTATGTTTTTCACCCTTTTAGCAACGTCTTCCTTGCTGGCATCTTTTAAAAGATTAGTCATACTCGAAATACTATCTGCAACATATTGCAAACGAACATTATTCAAAGTTTCT
>QKFK01000005.1 GCA_003252195.1 Rhodospirillales bacterium | reverse complement strand
GTTTACAGAAAAGCTTGATAAATTTACTGAACCAACCACAGGAGAAGCATATATCTCAAAATATGTTGGTAATGACTTTATAAATAGTGATAAAGTTAAAAACATTGATAAAAATACATATGATAAATTTGTTGAGAGAATAACTGAATATGTAAATGATGCATATAAAGATTTGAGTAAGGCTCAAAAAGAAGCGTTGGTAAATGCAGAAACTGGTAGACTACCTAAGAAGTATGGTTCTTCTGATAGTAAAACAGATAACAATCAAAAAGCGTCATCAAATCAGAGTAACAATATTAAAACAGATGCTACAATGATTGAACGACAAAATGATGCTAAACAAAGAATAGCTTTTTACCAAAACCAAAAGAAGTCTAATGAAATTAAAAATATTGTTCTCAAACAAAAACTCATATCTCACAAAAGAGGCTAAAATTATGAAAAAGCTTTTGTTTATAATCTTTGCTTCATTGTTATTTAATACAAGTAATGCACGAGCTGAAGATATCGATATCTTTACAGCCGTTGCCAATCTCAAGTATGATGATATGGAAACCTTTGTAAAAGATATAGATTTAAGCAAAGTTAAACAAACATTGGAACAAAAGGATAAGGTAAAAGCTGTTCCTAATTTTACGAATGAGTTTTTTGCAAATACGGTGATGTTCACTAAAGATGCTGAAATAGTTGAATATTTTCTAAACAAAGCAGGGGCTGATATAAATTATAAAGATAAATACAGAGATATTCCTCTTGTTTATGCAATTCAGTACAACAAGAACCCTGACATAGTTAAGATGTTGATTAAAGCTGGTTCAAACATTAACAATAAAAACCAATTTGGTAGAAGTGCAATTTTTTATTCTAAAAGCGTAGAAATAGCATCAGCATTAGTCAAAGCTAGAGCTGATATCAACATAAAAGATAATGAAGGAAGAAGCCCTCTTCTACATGCTCTAAAATACACCCCTAACTTAGACATTGCAAGGTATTTAATTGAAGCGGGGGCTGATGTTAAAGCTAAAGACAATAATGGTAATACAGCCCTTATTTATTTGTTTGACCGAGAACCTAAAGTAGATGCACCTGACATTGTGCAAAAGCTAATAGATGGAGGAGTTGATGTTAATGATTACGACCTTAAAAATCCTTTAGAATATGCTCACGTCTGTAAGTTAAAGAAGAGCGAGAAGATTTTAATAAAAGCTGGTGCAAAAATGAAAAAAGAGAACTCTCCAGAAAGATTAGAAAGAATAGATTTTAATTGTGAAAAATATAGCACTTATAGCTGGGCAGATATTCAGATAAACCTTCATTAATCGGGCATTAGCACATGTCCACCCCAACAGAAGAAACCCCTAGCACTGGTCAAGTTGCCGCCTTGTCAGAATATTATGCATATTCCGATAATATAAAAGAAGCTCAAAGCTTTGTTCAAAACCTCAGTTCATCTGGTCATTTGATAGAAGATAACAACGACTATCAATTGTCATATTTAGCGCTACAATCATTATCTGTATCGCCACAAGGTAGAGATTTAATCAGCAAGGTTGCCGAGCCATTTACATTAACTAACGGAAGCACTTGCGCCCCTAAGCTC
>QKFK01000045.1 GCA_003252195.1 Rhodospirillales bacterium | reverse complement strand
GTTAGAACAGCTCTTCAAGATGCAGCATCAGTTGCTGGTTTGTTGATTACAACAGAAGCAATGATTGCTGAAATTCCAGAAGACAAATCTGCTCCTGCAATGCCTGCTGGCGGAATGGGCGGAATGGGTGGAATGGGCTTCTAATCCCGTGCATCTAAAAGATTAAAGAGGGCTCTTAAGAGCCCTCTTTTTTTGTTTGCTTGTAATGCAGGGTTCAATTGGTGTGTTAATTATCTAATTGACTGTACTGTGATAATTATTGTTGTCTCTTTTGTAATTGCTATAAAAAAAGAAAGGCTATATCTAGCCTTTCTAAAAGATAATTGTTTTCGTGGTTGGTTGGAGATAACAATTACCTTTATCTTGTAAGTGTCTGATTCAAAAAAATATTGCATAAATATTTTGCTCTGTTATTCTTGACTAATAAGTGGTTGGTATAATGTGAGCATATATTTACTTTTTGCGCAAAACCTGCATGGTTTTTGGCAAAGGTTATGAGTCTTTTTTGCATTTTATGTTTATTGATAAGATCCTTAACTTATTAATATCTCGCCATTACTCCAGTTATGTTGCACACTATATGTGATTGTGTTTTGTTTCGCACATAATTACACATCAAAGTGTGTAAATCAACACCTATATGTGTTTTTTTTGTAATGTAATTACAGTTGTTTGATTGTTTGAGTTTTTTGACTGTTTAGTGAGGTTCGGATTGGATAGCATTAAAGATCGCATCAAATTGATAAGAGATAAGTTTTCCTTAACTCAAAGGCAAATGGCTGAGAAGATTGGTTGCAATTTTCGCTCTTGGCAGGATTATGAAGCAGGTAAAACTATTCCTGGTGGGGCTATTTTATCTGAGCTGGTTAAATTAGGGATAAATGCAAATTGGTTGCTTTCTAGTGAAGGCTGCATGCTAATAGCTGATTGTAAAAGCAATTCATGTTCAGATGACCTGGTTGAAATTAATGTTTATAAAAACATCAAAAGAGATAATGGTAAAGATTCTATTTTAAGCAAAGTTTATATCTCTAAAAAATTATTTTATCGTATGGATGCGTCTTATTCGCTAGATGATTTGGGAATTGTTGAAATACAAGATAGTAGCATGAAGCCAACGTTAAAGAAAGGTGATATGGTGCTAATTGATTTTTCAGTTAAATCTATTACTAATGGAATTATGGCTTTTTCTTATAATAATGTTGATTACATTCGGAAGGTTATTCCTGATTTTGACGGTTGCGACATTATAAGCGATAACAAAAATTCATATAACTCAATTAGGGTTGATTCTGAAAAAATCCAAAATATGGTAGTTCAAGGTAGAGTGCTAAAAATAGTTAATAGAAACGTGTAGTTTTAAGCTTTTCCCCACCATTTTTTACCCATAGCAACATCTGTTATATCAATTCTTTCTCCTATAATTGGAGTTGATATTTTTATGCCTGAATTTTCAGCTAATTTTGTTATTTTATCTAGCGGTTCATACCAAGGGTGCATAGATAAATCAAAAGTACCATTATGTATTGGGATTAAGACTTTGCTGTTTAAGTCTTTGTGGGCTTGAATGGTTTCATCTGGGAACATATGAATATCTGCCCAATTTTCGTTGTAAGCACCATTTTCTAACAATGATATGTCAAAGCCATCAAATTTTTCTCCAATCTTTTTAAAACCATTAAAATAACCTCCGTCCGCGCTGAAGAATATTTTGCTTTTGGGTGACTGTATAACAAGAGAGCTCCATAAAGTTGAATTTCTTATCCTAAAGCTTCTGCCAGAAAAGTGTTTGCTGGGTGTTAATGTTAGCTCTATTTGTCCAAGATTAATGCTTTCCCACCATGCTAGTTGTTTAATTTTATTAGGTGATATACCCCATTTTATTAATATATCACCTACACCAGTAGGAGTGATGAATAGTTCTGTTTTATGCTCTAGTGCTAAAACGCTTTTTTTATCTAAATGATCGTAATGGTCATGTGATATAAAAACTGCTCTTATATTAGGAAAATTATTAAGTGATATTGGCGGTTTGTGAAATCTTTTAGGGCCGAAGAAAGATAGTGGAGATGCTCTCTTTGATAACATGGGGTCGGTTAAAATGAATTGATCTTCTAATTTTAATAATACGCAAGAATGCCCTAGACGATAAAGAGAATAGTCGGGCGCTTTTATAAGATCATTCTTAGATGATTCAATAATAGGAATAGATATATCGGGAACGGTGTTTTTGGGTTTGCAGAAAAAGAACTTCCAAAAAATTTCTAGTGTTTTTAAAAATTTTTCTTCGTGAGCATGGGTATCATTTTTGAATTTGTTTTTCATTATATTCCCTCTTCTTCAACTTATAATATGACTATAAGATAGTTGTGTCGCGGTTTAAAACAAATAATCGTTGACTATAAATTGGTTATTTGGCAAAATAGCCAAATACATGGACTGCTATAGGCTTGGGAGGGCTAGTTTGTCTGTTTCTGAATTTCATATTGAAAAAAAAGCTGCCTTTATTAAGGCAATGGCTCATCCTGTTCGTTTAGAGATGCTTGAGGCTATGCAAAATGGGGAGTTGTGTGTTTGCGAATTGCAAGCTTTATCAGGGCTTGATATGTCAACAGTTTCTAAGCATTTATCGGTAATGAAAAATGTTGGGTTGGTTAATATCAGGAAGGATAAAAACAAGGTTTTTTATTCACTTGCTTGTCCATGCGTACTTAATTTTACTAAATGTATAGATGGAGTGATTTCGTAAATGTTTAAATATTTTACATATTTAGCTGATTATATAACCAGCCTATTGGGCTTGGACTTGTCGACTCACTTTGGTAAAGCGACACATTTTTTTATAGAAGATATAACCAAAATTTTTGTGATGGTTTATGTTTTGATTTTTGTGATCTCTCTTTTCCGTTCACAATTATCGCCAGAAAAGGTTCGAGATTATTTATCTGGTAAATCAAGATTTGTTGGTTATCTGTTGGCTGTGTTTTTGGGTGTGTTTACACCATTCTGCTCATGTTCATCTATACCACTATTTATTGGATTTATAATTGCGGGTGTGCCGTTCGGTGTGGCTATGGCATTTTTGCTTAGCTCTCCATTAGTTAGTGAAGTGGCTGCTATTATATTGCTATCAATGCAAGGCGCTGGTGTAAAAGTTGCGTTGCTATATGTATTAATTGGGAGTGTGATTGCATTTATTGGTGGTTTTTTGTGCGATATGTTTGGGCTAGAAAAATATAGCAAATATCAGGCCAAAGAAAATTACACGCCAGCCGTATGTGCCTGTGATGCCACAAAAGATAAGGTTAAGGCAACTGTAAAATATGCGTTTGGGTTCGCTAATGACACATTAAAAAAAATAGGTTTTTATATTTTTATAGGTTTAATTCTTGGGGCTTTTATGCATGGCTATGTTCCGCAAGAATTATTTGTAAAATATTTAGGGAAAGAGAATCCTTTTGCCGTTCCGTTGGCAGCTATAGCGGGGATTCCTATTTATGCTAACCATGCTGGTGTTATGCCAATTATACAAGTTTTGTTGCTGAAAGGTGTTCCTGTTGGGACTTCTCTTGCTATGCTTATGAGCATTACTGCAATTTCGTTGCCTGAGATGATAATGCTATCTCAAGTTATTAAAAAAGAGATGATAGCAATATTTGCAGTTTATTTGATGATTTCATTCGTGGTGGTTGGATATATATTAAACGGAGTATTATGATATGCTTGAAATGATTGTTTATGGTACAGGTTGTGCCAAATGTAAAAAACTCTATGAGCTCACAGATAAAGTATCTAAAGAGCTTGGTGTTGAATAATAAAGTTGAAGACATGATGCAAATTGTTGAGGCGGGAGTGATGGTTACCCCTGCATTAAAAATTAATGGAAAAGCTGTTGTTTCAGGGAGCCTTCCTTCAGAGGCGGATTTAACAAAAATAATAACATCCGTAAAATAAGCCTACTGGTATAACCATTGTTTGTGGCTGGAGTTTTTATTAGCCTGTGTGAGGTTGTAGCAATATGTTGCTGTCTTAGTGAATATTAAATAAAGGCGACCTGTAGGTCGCCTTTATTTTGTGTGATAAGCTCTGTTATTGCTTATGCTGCTAATTTAGCTTTGCTAGCATTGTCATCTGGCATCATGTCAGCTAATTTTGTTAGATCTTTTAGCACAATATGGGATGCTTCTGATAGATTGTTCATGGCATTCATTGATGCATATACATCGCCACTAGCGTGATATCTTAAAGCTTCTTGAGCATATGCATGAACTTTCTCATGTGGTGCTAATAAGTCTCTATAAACTTGGCTAGATTTAATCTCGATATTAGTTATGTTGTCATACCATTTACCAAGACGACAATTGTGGTGATCTGGTACTTCGTGTGGCTTTAGGTTGCCCTGACCAATTAAAGTATCAGTGATGCATTTGGTAAAGATAATATGGTCTAATTTACCTAATTCACAAATCGTTTTATCTGTTTTGTTTACTGACCATTCTGCTGCAAACTTAACGATTGTTTCGTTGGTTGTGTTAATTGCACTTGCAAGAGATGATATCATTTCATCATTATCAGCCGTAGATTTTGCAACAGCAGAAATACCTTCTGAAATTTCTCTTGAGGCGGTTTCTTGGTGCCCTAGAATAGCAGATATTTCGTTCATATTTGTGTAAATCTGAACAATTCTTTCCGCGGCTATGTGCATCTGGGTTGATGTTTCGCTAATTACTTGCTCTCCTGTCTTAACCGCAGCAGCACTTTGTGACATAGCACTTAGAATTTCATTAGTATCTTGTTGTAAACCAATAATTCTTTCTTTAATGTCTTCGGTAGCTTTTGATGTTTGTCCAGCAAGAATTTTTACCTCATTGGCTACAACGCTAAAGCCCTTGCCAGCCTCTCCAGCTCTGGCTGCTTCAATTGTTGCATTAAGAGCAAGAAGGTTGGTCTGTTTTGAGATGTCATCAATTACAGATAAAATTTCTGAGATTTTATCTGATGTCTTTGCAAGATTGTTAACTTTGCTTTGGGTAACCTCAACCGCAGCAATAATTTCTTGAATGCTTTTAATAGCCTGTTCTGAAGATTCAATTCCGTGGTGCATAACGGTTTCTGCTTCTCTGGATTCTTCGGTAACATTAGCTGCATTTTTTGAGATTGAAGATACCGATGACACCATTTCTTCAGAGGCTGAGGCAATGGTTTCACTTTTAGAGCGAATATCTTTTGATGAGTTGAATAAAGATGCTAATACAGTAGTTGCATTGTGAATGCCTTCTGCAATATTTACAGTCTTTCTCAGATTATCAAAGTCTGATGATTTTTTTACAGCTTCATCTTTTGATTTTGAGCCATTAGCTGCTGCAAAAGACATATGCTTAATAAATAAATTTGAGGCATATGCTGAAACTTTTATAGATTTTTTATTAAATATAGAATCTTTTTTCTTGGCGATATCGGTAAGTGAGCCAAGGATAAAGTCCATAAAAGAAGCTAGTGATACTGTGTCATTGTATCGATATATGGATAGTAAGTGTTTTTCGCTACTAGATATTTTTAGTGAAGAAATATATTGTATATATTCTTTTCTTAATTCTTGTTTTTGGTTTGCTTCTAATGATGCAAATCTTAAATTTCCATCGCAAAAGCTATCAATCATATTATTTATAGACTTATTATCTATATTTTGAATGAAGGCACCCCAACATGTCTCAATGCTCATACAAACCCTCCTGAATTTTCTTGTTGAAAACTAAAGTTACACAAACATAAGTTTGTAGTAAAAAAGTTTATATCAAAAAGATATGTAGTCAACAGTATATACAATCGATAATGACAATTGCTTGCGGGGCGTAATTATTGGTGGTGCAAACGTTAATATTATTTAACATATTGTATTGCTAATTAAAATTATTCTAATTGAAATTATTTTTAATTATTTTAAGTTGAAGCTGGGGATAGTTTATCTTTGGGCGTTTTTGAATGAAAACGGATGCAGATTCTGTGATGTTGAAAATATTGATTGCATAGCTCGATGAGCAGCTAAGTGTCTTATGTCTTTACGTTGTTTGTCAGATATAATTCCTTGTTTGCACAAAGAGTCAGATGCAAATTTTATTGCGCTCTGAATGGAACGCTCAGTGGAGTCTGTTTTTGGTATGCTAATCCCATAAGAGATAATCTCAGTCGCTCTAGGGATATCTGCCCTTGCTAAGTTTTCGCCAGCTAGAATAAGGCTTTTTGCGGCAGATGTTTCTAATGCTTCTTTTGCTTTAGTTACATAAGGGCTTGAAATAAGTTTTTTGTCGCAAGCTATTAATGAAGATAAAATATCTCCCATATGGTTTATTGATTGAGCAGCTACCAAGCTTTGTGGGTCTTTGCCAAATCCACCAATGAAATGACGAGCTTGTTTGCCTTTGTCTCTTTGGTCATATAGGTTTTTATCTATGTTCTCAACACTAGGTTCAAGCTTGTCCCAATCTTCAAGAGCACAAATGGTCCTGTTGGCTGCCTGACACGCCATAAGCTCATTTTTAACGTCGTTAGATACTAGCCCTAAAGTTACAGCGATTAACCCCATAGGAGGAACATCTCTGGGCATGCCTTGACCGCTAATAACAGTTTTACTCGCTTGTTTACGTAACATTGGAGACACAGATGAAGCTAATAATTTGTTTTTAAGATCGTCTTCGTTTCTAATGCCAAATAAGTTTGTTTTTTCTTTGGGGGCTTTGTTCGCTTCACTTAAAGATAAGCTCAAAAGACCAGTTTGAAAATCTATAACTTTATCCTTTTCGAAAGGGATAAACTCAGAGATTAGCTCTCCAGTGAATAAATTTAGGTCTTTTTTAAGTTTATCATACATAAGGCACACCTCTTATAATAATTGATATTACTAATATCACAATTGCATCTAATTATCAAGAAAACTGTTGATTGTTTCGATGGCTTCTTTTAGACCAATCCTTTTTATTTCTACACCTTCAGGGAAGGCAGAGCATAATCTTGTTGGTGTCATTTTATCTAATATTATAAATATGCCCTTATCATCTTTGCGTCTAATTAAGCGACCAAAGGCTTGAGATAATTTATATCTGGTTAGCATGTCATCATACATCTCGCCAAAATATTTGCGTCGCGCTTTGTGAAGTAATGATGGCTTGGGCCATGGAACTCTGTCAAACACTATCATACGAAGAGAATCCCCTGGGATATCTACTCCATCTCTAACCGCATCGGTTCCTAATAAACAGGTGTCAGTCTCTTCTTTGAATATATCAATTAGGGTTGAAGTATTCATGCCATCAGCATGCTGAGCAAGTAGTTTTAATCCGCTACGTTGGAGGCTGTCTACAATTTTGGTGTAAGTAGCTTTTAATCGTGATATGGCAGTAAAAATACCTAACGCACCTCCTTTTGAACATTTAAATAATTCGTTATATGCGGCAGCTACTTGGTTGGGGTCATTCTTATTTATATCGTTTATAATAATCACTAGCGAATTTTGAGGGTAATTAAATGGTGAGTTAAATAGAGCCCTAATTGGAGGGTTGTTAGGGTTCTCAATAGTTAGTTTTTCGGCTCCACTAATTTTTTCTGCAATTTTCCAGTCATTTTCATTATCACCGCTTCTGTCTCTTAAGGTTGCTGAGGTGATGGCAATTCCATGAGCCGTTTCATTAAATGATTTGGCAAATGGAACTGTGGGGTCAATAAAATGACGATACATACCAACATCATAATTTCTACCATCAATCTTTTCTATCATGAACCAATCGCAGAAATCAGAATTCTCTACCTTATATACGATATCGTTTAACATATCTTTCCACGAAGATAATGGTAATAACGCGCGGTTAGTTATAGAGCGGACTGAAGCCTCTATGCGAGACTTTTGGTTGGGTTCAAGATCTTTGGCTTTTTCAGACAAGATTGTGTTTAGAGATTTTATAAGTCGATTAAGGGGTTTTATAATTGCTTCTATAGATTGTTTTAGTTCTAAAGCAACTTCTTCAAGACCATCAATTAAAGGCAGGGTTTCTGTCTCAAGGCTATATGGTCCATCATTATTGTTATTTCTGGTGATTACTTGTTCCGACGCAAAGCTTAAGAATTTTTCACATACTCCAGTCGGGTTTTCATCATTAAGGCGGGTTTGCCAATTTGTGGCTGGCAATATGCGTGCATTGTGAAACACCTCGTTAAGAGCGTTATGCGCATCTTGATTATCTATAATAACGTCTTCTAAGCGTCTTTTTAGTCCCTTTGCTCTAGATTTTTTGCCGTCATCTTCTGCTCCTCTAAGCCATTTGCGCAAGTCGGCTGCTTCTAGCCCACTTAAGTGAGAGCAAAAAGCGCTATCAGCTGCATCAAAAATATGATGCCCTTCATCAAAGATATATCGAGTGGGTGTGCTTGCATCATCTAGCCCGCCCAAACAAGCTTGAGCCATAACTAGGGCGTGGTTAGCAATTACTATGTCAGCCTTTTTTGCTCTTCTTAAGGCGTGTTCAACAAAGCATTGTTTGTAATGCTCGCAAGACGCATAAATACATTCACCGCGTTTATCAGCCAAAGATAGAATTTTGTTGCGGCCTAGTAATTCTGGTAGCCAACCTGGTAGATCTCCGCCAACCATGTCTCCATCACGAGTTTTTAATAGCCACCTTGCAATTAGTCCTAATGCGATTGCATTTTCTTCTCTGGCAGGCAGTCTAGCGACCGCTTCAGAATAATTGAGCAAACAAGTGTAATTCTCTCGTCCTTTTCTTATGGCGACTTTGGAGCTTTTTTCTTTTTCATCTTTATATAGATTATTAAGTTCTTTATCGAGTTGTCGTTGCAGGTTCTTAGTGTAGGTGCTTATCCATACGGCAGCATCGTTTTTTTCTGACCACAAGCTTGCAGGGGCAATATAACCAAGGGTTTTGCCTGTGCCGGTTCCTGCTTCTGCTAACACAACATTAGGAGCTTTTTCATGCACTCGTGGGTTAAAAGCAAAGCTAATTGATGAAGCATAATCTGATTGCTCGGGGCGCTCTTCAGTGTTTGCAGGGAGGATTTTTTCTAAACGTCTGCGGGCTTCTTCTGGGGTAACAGGAATGTTGCCAACATTGTTTTCTGGAGCGAAATCTGTCCATTCAGGGAGTTTGTCCCATATTTTTACCCCCCTATATAAGCTTGATGTATGGGGAAGCTCATCTGGGTTGTGCCCCAATGCTTTTAATACTGTGTTGGCCCAATTCCACCCACCTTTTTTCATTACGAAAGCTACAGAAGTTGCTAAGTTGTTTTCTTTGGGGTTTAGCTTAGATAATTTTTCAAGCATTACTCTAATAATGCCAAGAGAGGTCATGGCTTCTTGTTCGGGGCTTTGAGGGGTTGGTATGTTAAAGAACTTTGCCATGCCTTTGATAGTTGGTACGCAAAAACAAGCTGGATACGTAAAAGCAAATAACTCTAATATATCAAAAGCAGAAATGCTTTTTATGCCAAGTTTGGCACAAGCTGATGGTGCATGGCAAAGGATGTAACTCTTATTGTTAAGAGTTTGCATAGACCGCGCATCTTTTGTGATTATTTCACCATCCGCAGTAACTACAAAAGCATTAGAGTGTTCTGTAATTAAAATAGGTATGGCTGGTATTTCTATTAGGCTCAATTTATTTAACCATTTTTATCGTCAGGTTCTTCGAATATAGAGCTCTCGTCTAATATCTCTTCGAATTCGTTTTCTTCTCCTTCGACATATTCATATTCTATGCCTTCTTCAAAGTCTGTTCCTTCGGGATATTCGGCTCCTTCTTCAGCTTCAACATATTCATACTCAATTTCGCCATCTGAATTTTCTTCGTTTGAAGCTTCTTCTATATATTCGTATTCAACTTCTTCACTATCAACTGCTTCTTCACTCTTCATATTCTATTTCAGCCGTATCACCATCTGTGATGATTTCTTCTGGTGGGTTGAAGTCTATGGCTGAAGATTCTTCTGCAACATCTTCCCATTCTTGGGCCGCGTCTTGAGTGGCCGCTTCTCTTTCAGATGATTGATTAAGAGATAACCCACTTAATACAGAAGAGCCAAGAATTCCTTTAGATAAGCCAGAGCTTGCAGGAGTAGCCGTTGTTTGGTTATCTTCTATGTTTTCGGCATTGCTTGAAGATAATTCCTCTTCAATATGAGATGTTGGTGGGGTAATAGGCTGAGGAGCAGGACTCTTTATTGGAGCAACAGGAGGTGCTGACACGTTTTGTGTTCCGCCGTTTAGTGATGGTTTTTTGATTTTTCCAAAGAAGTTTTGTGTTACGTAGATATCGCCACCAGCATTGTTGCCATTATCTACATGAGATAATGAGGCTATATATTCTTCATCATCATCACCTTCTTCTTCAATGACATCTTCTTGTGCATCTTCTGTCTCAGATGAAAAAACGTCTTCATCAGGGGCAGTTTCTTCGTATTGTTCAATAGGCTCCATCTCTTCTATTGGGTCTACGATTGGTTCTTCGGTTACTAATTCTAGTCCTTCAGGAATGTCATTGTGAGATGGTAATTTAGGGCTGTATAAGCTTGGTTCTTCTTTAATGTCGTCAACAGCTTCTGGCGATTTATCTTTTTTGCCTTTTTTATTCTTCTTTGCTAGCTTTGCTTCTTCTTTAAGACGTTTTTTGTCTTCTATAGCTTG
>QKFK01000141.1 GCA_003252195.1 Rhodospirillales bacterium | reverse complement strand
GTCTTTTTTTCTAGCTATGTCACTTTTGTTTGCATAAAACTTATCAAAAGTTAATCCTTCAGCTTCTTTCGGCGAGTATCCCATCATTTGAGTGAAAGCTCTGTTACTGGATATTATAAATCCTTTTTTATCTGTTATAACAACAGAGTCATTAGTAACTTCTCTAACTACAGCATGTAGCTCGACATTTTGAGCATCAATATCTCGTCTTGTCCATAACATAGATATAGTAATGGCTAATAATATAATTGCATAATTTACGATTCTTTCTGCGTAATCAATATCATTTAGGTTTTTCTCAATTGTTGCATATATTTTACCTTGGCTCACTTCTGTGTAAGATATCCATCTTGTGCTCATACCAGCTTTTTTGGCGATTTCATCAGCCATTGCCATGGTCATTGGCTCGCTCCATTTGTCTTTCTTTGATTTTTCTAGAATTCTTCTAAATGGTAGAATTTCATTGAAGGTATATAGTTTGCCATTGTGAAATGTTTGTCCATTAGGTCTGGAAAATAAAGAAAATACGGTGCTGTTTTCTTCTTTAAAATTAATGTTTATACTATTGTTGGCATTTTCGTTTTTGCTACTTGTAATCCAGTATCCGTCCTCATCTATAGTTTGACCGCTACCGTATGATAGCTTGTATTGAGATAATATTAATTGAATAACTTCTTGGAAGTTGTAGGTTAGAACCACAATCCCCATTTTTTTATTATCTTTGTTAAATATAGGAGCTGATATATCTATTGATGATTGCGCATATCCGTTAGAATTGTTGTCGTATATTATGTTAGATATGAGAATATCTTTGCGTTTGTTTTTTAATGAGTTAATGAAGAAAGCATCTTTAGAAAGGTTTCTAAGTTTTGTATTTGGAGTTTCTTTGCTGATTCCATTTGCAGATTCTATTGAAATTATTTCTATTCCATTTGTATCAAATATACTGGCTTTGCGATAAAAATCATAGAAGCTAAGATATGACTTCATCATCTCTCTAAAGGCATTTGTATTAATCTCAGTGCTAGTACTATTGGCCGAGCAAGGGCTGTTAGCTATGTATTCAATGTCATTATAAAGCCTGCTAAATTCACTTTCTACATCTCTTGCTATTTCACTGGTTAGATTTATCTCTTGTCTTCTAATTGAGTTTATAGAATTTTCCTCAATATTAGAGATTATTTTTTTAAATATGAGGCTCTTGCCAAGCATTAAGCATGACAATAGAATAATAAAATAAACTATGGTTCGTTTTGTAAATGTCATTTGTTTTACAATAAATAATGGTTATAAATCGATGTTCGTAATACACCCAAGGGTTTATTATAAACTATTTTCATATAGGTAAGGTAGTTATTAAAATGATTATAGCAATAGGTGGTGCTGTTGGAGCCGGAAAGACAACCTTAGCATATAAAATCCAAAAATATCTTATAACATCATCTGTTATGGCAGAAGTTGTAGATAACGATATAGAAAGGAGAAAATATCTGGGATACTCGATTGATTACCTCACGACACAAAAAGATTATACGCAAGAAATTAATAAAGAAGTGATGGATATATGCTATCAAAAAGCAGAGCGTTACGTTAAAGAGGGCGTTGTTGTAGTTATACCAATGGGATTTTGGATAAAAGAATATAGAGATGGCATTAAAGATTTTGCAAAACAAATCAATTCAGAGTTAAAACCAATCTGGTTGGATGTTGAGATTAGTGAGGTTAAAAGAAGAATTGTAAAACGTTTAGATGAAAAAGCCTCTGGTGTAATTCAAAGTGAATATATGGGTCATGCTTCAGATGGTAATATTGAAGTTTTAGAAAAACATGTGATTAATGTACCCGATTCATATGAGGGGTGGGCTATAGTAGATGCGAATGGGGATGCTAATATGGTTTTTGACAATGTTATCAAAATAATCGCTGATAAGAGGGGTAAAATAAATAATGCCTAAGTATAATGTTGTGAAATCTAAAAAGGGTTGCTCTTTGTGTAAGAGTACTGTTCCAGACGAATATATGAGAATAGTACGTGTTTGTTATGTGGTTATGGACAAAGATAATCGTGTCTTGGGGCAAGAGTTTAAAACATTAGAAGAGGCGGAAAAGTTTTTTGATAAGGTGATTTCTGATTTGTAGTTATAATATTTTTGCTTGTCTAAATTTAAAAAAAGTTGTATAAAATAGACAAAATATTTTGTTGTTTTTTTATGGGGGAATATATGACACAAGAAAAAGCTTTGCCTACATGGGATTTAACAGATTTATATCCATCGCACGATTCTAAAGAGTTTAAACAAGATTTGATTTCTGTTGGCAAAAATGCTGATAGATTTGAAAAAGAGTATAAAGGCAAACTTACTAGCCTATCTCCTGAAGAATTTGCTAAAATGCTTAAAGTATATGAGGATAATATGGATACTATTCAAAAAATTGGATCGTATTCAGGGCTCTTATACACAACAAACCTTGATAACAGTCCAATTAAAAAGTTTGTTAAAGATTCTGAAGATAAAATGACAGATGATTATTCTAAATATGTATTTTTTAATTTGGAAATAAACGACATTCCTGATGATAAATTTCAAGATTTCTTAAAGCACAAAGATGTCGCAAAATATAAACCTTATTTAGAAGAAGTCCGTAAAATGAAGCCTCATCAACTTAGTGATGAGATGACAAAATTTGAAATTGACAAAAATAAAACTGGTTCAGGCGTGATTGTAAGAATTTATGATGAAGCAAGAGCCAATATGACTTTTAATATAGATGGTAAAGAATATGCCGATGCTGAGATGGATGAATTCTTCCACTCATCAGACCCAGAGGTAAGAGCAAAGGCTGGTAAAGAAATAAATAGAGTTACAAAGCAAAATGAATATTTGTTTACTATTGTGACAAATACAGTAGCTCAGAGCAAAGATGTTGATGATAAATGGCACAAATTTGATAAGCCTGTTTCAGCTAGAAACCTATCTAATAATGTTGAAGACGAAGTTGTTGAGGCTTTAGCAACCTCTGTAAAGAACAATTATGCTGATATATCTCATCGTTTTTATGACATGAAAGCAGAATGGCTTGGTTTAGATAAGCTTGAATATTGGGATAGAAATGCTCCACTTCCTTTTGGTAGTGATAAAAAATACTCATGGGATGAAGCTAAAAAAATTGTGCTTGATGCATATAGAGAGTTTTCTCCTGAAATGTCAGAGATTGCTCAAAAATTCTTCGACAATAATTGGATCGATGGTGGTCCAAGAAAAGGTAAAGAATCTGGTGCATATGCTATGCCATGTAACCCTAAGGCTCACCCTTATGTAATGCTTAATTTCCAAGGTACTGCAAATGATGTTAGTACTATGGCTCATGAATTAGGGCATGGAATTCACCAGTACTTATCACGTGAGCAGGGGGCCTTAATGGCAGACACTCCACTTACATTGGCTGAAACAGCCTCTATTTTTGGTGAGATGCTTACATTTAAGTCTTTGTTAGCAAAAGAAACTGATCCTAAAGCGCGTCTTGCATTACTAGCTGGTAAATCAGCAGATATGATTAATACTGCAATGCGTCAAATTGCTTTCCATGAGTATGAGACAGAAGTTCATAACAAAAGAAAAGAAGGTGAGTTAGAGAGTAAAGATATTTCAGCAATTTGGAAAGATAAAATGCAAGCTTATCTTGGTCCAAAAGTGAATTATGATGATAACTCAAGTCATATGTGGGCTCAGTTGCCTCACGCTGTTCATACACCTTTTTATGTTTATGCATATTCGTTTGCAGATTGCTTGGTTAACTCAATGTATAAGGTTTATGAAGAGAAGAAGGTTGATAACTTCCAAGACAAGTATGTTGACATGCTATCTAAGGGTGGTTCAGAAGGCTATAAAGATATGCTTAAGCCGTTTGGGCTAGATGCTTCAAAACCAGACTTTTGGAATAAAGGCTTAGGTGTTCTTAAAGGATTTGTTGATGATATGGAAAAAATATCAGAGGATTTAGGTCTAACGAAACCTAAAAATAAATCTTCAGTTAAAAACGAAGCTATCGTAATATCTAAGTTAAAACAAAATGGTAGAAAGTAATTTTGCTATTATGTAAAAAATAAAGTGGGCTAACTTGCCCACTTTTTTTGTGTTTGGGGTTGTAATATATGTTTTTATAAACTAGTTAGATATATAGTTTTAACTTATCAAACAAAGGGCTGTTTAATGTTTAATTTCTCATATAAAAATCCTGTTGAAGTTGTTTTTGGTAAAGATCAAATCGCTGCATTATCTGACTTGCTACCAAAGGGTAAAAAGATTCTTATGACATATGGTGGTGGTTCAATTAAAAAGAATGGAGTGTATGATCAGGTGAAAAAAGCAACAGCTGATTTTGATGTGATTGAATTTTCTGGTATAGAGCCTAATCCTGAGTATGAAACATGTAAAAAGGCTATTGATTTGGCAAAGAATGAAAAAGTTGATTTTATTCTAGCTGTTGGTGGAGGTTCTGTTGTTGATGCTTCCAAATTCATTGCCGCTGGAGCTCTGTTTGATGGTGATGCTTGGGATATTTTAGAAAAAGCAACTCCTTTTAATAAAGCACTTCCTTTAGGTTGTGTGCTTACTCTTCCTGCTACTGGCACGGAGATGAATAATAACGCTGTTGTGTCTAGAAGAGAAAAAGGGCTTAAGCTTTCTTTTTGTAATAATGCTGTGTTTCCTGTTTTCTCAATTATGGATCCTCAAGCGACTTTCTCATTGCCAACAAAACAAACTGTTAATGGTGTTGTAGATGCGTTTGTTCATGTTATGGAACAATATATGACATATGATGTTAATGCTCCATTGCAAGATAGGCAAGCAGAGGCAATATTAAAAACTCTTATAGAAGAGGGTAAAAAGGTTCTTAAAAACCCAAATGATTATGATACTAGGGCTAATATAATGTGGGCGGCTACTCATGGGCTTAATAAAATGATAGCTTGTGGAGTGCCTCAAGATTGGGCAACACATGCTATTGGACATGAGCTTACAGCAAAATTTGGTCTAGATCATGGGCAAACATTGGCTGTTGTAATGCCAGCTTTATGGCAGGTGCAAAAAGAAGGTAAAAAAACTAAGCTCGCTAATTATGCCAGAAGAGTTCTTGATGTGGTTGAAGGCGATGATGATAAAGCTGCTGATATTGCTATTGTTAAAACAGAGGCTTTCTTTAATGAGCTTGGTATGAAAACTAAGCTTTCAGATTACGGCATCAAAAAAGAAGATTGCTTCTTTATTGCGCCAATTTTTGAACAAAGAGGAAGAAAATTAGGCGAGAATGGTGATATAACACCAGAAAAGATAAAACAGATATTTACTTTTGCACAATAAGCATTTTGTTAGATATGAAAAGGCAGTCTTTGTTGGGACTGCCTTTTTTGTTTATTTTATCTACTATAAATAGAAAACTACCTTAATAATAAGTCTATATATTAATACTTATTAATAATATGTGTGTTTGTTAAATGGTGCTACAATCATAGGAGTTTTTTTACAGGGTTTATTAATGAAAAAAAGTATAGCGCTTTGTTTCTTGGTTAGTTTTATTCTTATGTATGCAACTAAAGAGTTAATTTTTAGGCATATATACGATAATTTGCGCAATTCTCAAATAGAAAAAATATCACTTAATGAAAAATCAGTAGTTAATTCAGTGTTTGAAGCTTCTGAACATCGATTTACTAATTTGTATAATGATATTAGATTTCTTATGTCGTCAAAGCATTTGAATGATTACATAGAAAATGGTTCTAGTTATAAGGCTCTGACTAATGAATGGCTGTATTTTTCAGAATATTATGGAATGTATGATCAAATAAGATATATAGATGCTAAAGGTATGGAGAAAATAAGGGTCAATTTATCACCTGAAAGAACATCTTATCTTGTTAAGTCTGATGAATTGCAGAATAAGATAGATAGAGACTATGTTGTTAGAGGAATGGAGTTATCAGAAGGGGATATCTATATATCATTCTTTGATCTTAACATTGAGCATAAAAAAGTTGAAATTCCTCATAAGCCTGTTTTAAGAGCTGTTGCGCCGTTGCTTTCATCTAGCGGTGTTCTTAAAGGGGTGCTTGTTCTTAATTATTTAGGTAAGAACTATTTAAACGATGTGGTAAGAATTTTGAAATCATCTTACGGGGATGGCTATTTTGTAGATAGGAATGGTTATTGGCTTATAAATTCTGACCAAGGAAAAGAATGGGGGATGTCTTTGCCTCATAAGTCGAATTTATATAAAGAAGATGCTACTTTGTGGTCTCTGTTTAATGGAGATAGTGGTCGCTCATTTATACATAATGATTTGTATAATTATCATTCTATAGAGCCGTTTTCAGGCTTTAAGGAGCGCTTGATAGAAGATTTAAGAGAAAAGCACGATAGTAATTTTAGTAAAATTATTTCAATAAGAGATGATTTAAGGAAAAATAATGTTGAAACCAGATGGGTGGTTTATACCTCGGTGCCAAAAGATAGAATAAATGATATAGTTGATAAAGCAAGTCGTGGAACGTTAATGTTAGATAGGGTTCTATCTGGTTTTGTATTGATATTCTCTGTTCTTATATCAATGATAAGGTCTCAGTTCCTGATTAATACTCGTTATGGTAAATTGATGTCAATCGTTAATAATGCAACGAGGGATACAATTGTAATTGCCGACAAAAATGGGCGTATAATTAGCGTTAATAAATCTTTTTATAATTTAATGGGGTATTATTCCAAAGAGGTGGTCGGTAAATACATTCATGATTTCTGTGCGAGATCTGGAGAAAAAATAAAATATGACGAATACATAAAGTCAGGTATGCGCAATTATGTATGGGAAGGAGAAATCTGGAAAAGGGATAGGCAGGGAATTGCGGTTTTAAGTAACGTGCAGTTAAATATGGTTAATGTTAAGGGGTGCATGTATTTAGTCGAGATAGCTCATTTGGTTAATAGTGATGTTGATGTTACAAATGATGTTTCAAAAATGTATTATCAAGATCCATTGACTGGGTTGCCTAATAAATTGATGTTTGAAGAAAGATTTAAGCGTTCTGTAGATAAATTTGTGGTTGATGATAGCAAATTTTCTTTAATATATTTCTCGTTAGACGGGTTGTCTTATGTTAATGATAAATATGGATATGAAGTTGGTGATGATGTAATTATTAGCTGTGCGAATAGGCTTAGAAATAGCTTTAAGAAAAGCGATTTTGTAGGAAGGCTTGGTAATGGTTTTATAGTTATTGTTGAAGGCGCTAATAATGCAGAGGAGGTTGGTAATATTGCTAATGTTGCCTCTCTGTATATGGAACAGCCAATAGATGCTGGTTCTGTTACTGGTATTGTAGTTAAAACTAAATGCTCAATAGTCCATTACCCTGAAAATGGCGAAGATGTTATTTCGTTAATGAATAAACTAGGTGTTAAAGGCACTGTTATAGCCTCTGTGTCAGAGCAATCAAACGGTGAAAATATATAAAATTAAAAATAATTACAAAATATATAAAAAAACTCTTGCAAGAGGTGAAAATATATTTTATATATCTCCTCAAGTGCCGACATAGCTCAGTTGGTAGAGCTACTGATTTGTAATCAGTGGGTCCGCGGTTCGAGTCCGTGTGTCGGCACCACTAATCCTTTGATTTATATTGTTATTTTTATTTTCTATCAAATCAAAGCCCTTATTTTTCCAAAAATTTCCGAATCTTTCTTTAGTCACTAATGTTGCTAAAAAGTCTTTTCGATAACTCAACATTATAATCAATTGAGATTCTTTTTTCCACAAAAAAATCTATACCTCGTCGTTTAGCCTTTCAGGGTGAAATCGTTTCATTGCTCCAAGAATGGTTTGCGACGTGTCTGATTTAACATATCTATCAAGCATTTTAATAGATTTGTGTCCTGAGTAGTTTAACAACATTTGTTGGTCGCAACCACATTTTGCCATAGCAGTTAAACCACTTGATCTGAAATGCATGAATTTCTTTGCCTCTGATACACCAGCTATTTTACGTACTTTATGGAAATGCTTGCGTACGAGGTCTGTATTGTATTTAATATATTCTCCGCTATGTTTACTTTTATAGGCTATTAATGTGTCTAAATTATGCAGATAAAACATTTCTTTTATCCTTGGTAGCAGGTCTGGGAATATTTCTTTTCCACCTGGAGTTTTTAATGGGAAAATACGAGGGTGAGTATCATGCTTCTTTGTCTTGTTTTGGATGAACTCAATTGTATCAAAGTTGTTTTTAATGGATGATTTTTTTATGCTATTTACAACATCCCCCATACGTTGACACAGGTGGTTTGCCAGCAATATTGCTAATGATAATTCATGGTATCCATTATTGTCAGAGCAATATACTAATTTATCAATATCATCTTTCGTAAAAATTGTACTTTCGTCAAATCTACTACGCGTGTTTTCTCTAAAATTCTTTACCTTTTTGAATGGATTGCTTTCTATAACATCAAAATCTTCTGCTAGATTTAAAGCTCTGTTTGCAATTGCCAGAATTCTGTTCGTTTGTATTTCACCAGATCCTGACAAGCAATTTTGTAGTAATAGGTTTTTCATTCTTAATGCTTCGCCAGGAACAAATGAAGTAACTCTAATCTCTGAAATTGTATTGTTGTTTCTCCACGGAACTTGTGTGTCTAAAAATCTATTTAGGCTGTATATGTAGTCTTTTCTGGTCTTTTCTTCTATGGATGTAGTGAATTCAGCAGTTGTTTTAAACCAATCTATAACATTCTGAAAAGTTGGATTTTTGGTTAAAACATCACCAACTAAACAAAAAGTATCTTGATTTCTAAATTCTTCAAGTTCTAGATTTAATTCATGAGCCATTTTGTTCATAGAAAACTTGTCGTCTGGTAGTCGGCAACTTTTCGCTTTAAAACCTTGGTACACATCTTTTTTTGGTGCAACCCAATAGAGGTATGTCCCACTTTTAGTGACCTTTTTTATAACATTTGTAGGTAGTTTAATTTTACTCATCGCTAATCTCCTTTTCTATAAAAGGATCATGCGGAATAGAAAAATTCTGACTTTTAAGCCATTTTATTATATCAGTCTTATTCCATTTGCCAATAAGATCTATTTTTGCAGGCATTCCAGCATATATGTATTTATGAAGATTCCGATTAAATGTTGTTTTAGTTATTCCCATCAAATCGATAACTTGCTTCTGGTTTAAATAATTATCTTGTTTTGCCATCTAAGCACTCCTAAAAAAATCAACGTATATTTTTAGGCTAGGGCTGTTTTAATCCCTTGTAAATGTGGGAAATCTCTAGATTATGTGGGAAAATGCTGTTTTCCCACATGTAAAAGTTGATGCATCTGCTTTTTTGTTCTATGTAGAAAATTTAAGATTTCCCACATGGTGTATTTTTTATCTAATATAACGCCGTTTCTTCTTGGTTTATAGGATTTTTCGTATAAAAATTCTCGAGGAATCGGTCTTCAAGTTCTCGGTCTCTAGACCGATCAAATATAATCCCAAGACATTGTTTGGCCTGTTTGTTGATTTCTTTCTTAACAATACTGTCTCCATAAAGTTTTTGTACAACTCCTATAAACTTGTTTTTAGAAAGACCTATTGTTACGGTGTGTTTTTTTTCATCTTTATCATTTATATCTTCTTCGCACACAATAACAGGTTCTTTATATTTGATAAATTCTATGGTGTTTTTATACATTATTGTATGTTGATCTTTTGCAATAAGATCTTTGTTAGGCATTTTTAGGGGGAGAATATCTTTAATATCTTTATTTTTTAACAAGCTTGCAAAATCTATTATTTCGTTCTCTATTTTAAGTGCCTCTTTAGCTTCTGCCGCTACTTTGACTTCTGCTACCTCTTTAGCTTCAGCCACTGCTTTAGCTTCTGGTGCTTCTTTAGTTATAGCTATTGCTTTAGCTATTGCTTTAGCTACTGCTTTAGCTACTTCTTTAGCCATTGCTTCAGTAGCTGCTTTGGCTTTAGCCGCTTCTTTAGCTTCAGCAGCTGCTTTGGCTTTAGCCACTTCTTTGGCTTCAGTCGCTGCTTTGGCTTTAGCAGCTGCTTTGGCTTTAGCCGCTTCTTTAGCTTCAGCCGTTGCTTTGGCATCTGCTGCTTCTTTAGCCTCAGCAGCAAGAATTGCATTCATTATATGCTCAGGAACGCATGCAAATCTTATTTGAAATTTTAACCAGGCGCTAATTTTTGCAAACATGTTCTTTAGATATTCATGTTCCATCATGCAAAAAGTAATAATAAATGAAGAAAAATAGCATGAAAGCATGGGTACGAAAAAGTAATATTTTGTTGATAATGTAATCACTGGCATATATTTGTCGGCAATAACACAAATAAGTGTGATTGTTATTGACGTAATTAATATGTATACGCCTATATTTGATGCACATTTCCCTTTGTGAGCGAGGTAAGACATAATTATTTTAATATTGTCGATTAGTAATAGTATACTTAGTAGTAGAAATAATACGGTGTTAAATGAATCTGGGACAAAATCACCATCTAGATACCATGTTAAGGCATAAAGTAGGTTGATGAATGATTGTGAAATCGTATATTTTTTACTTAATAAATATCTGGGGTGCTTTAAAGGGTCAATCATGGATAATCCTTTTATAAAGTAGATTTATAAACTGGTAAAAATATACCAAATGTTGTTTGTGGGAACAAAAACTAAATTATTTACATTTCATATGTTTCTTATTATCCACAGATTTTATGTTGTTAATATTTGGTTAACCTTGTGCTTGAGATAATTGAATTATATCTGACAAGGAGGTGCTTTATGTTTTTAGCAGTAAATAGCGGGTTCCTTACAAATTTAATTAGTACTATTTCAAATGTAATTGCAGACTTCCATAATAGGTTTCGTTTGGTTAATTTGCACGATTTTACCTCATCTATTGATGAAGACCCTAAACGTGAAGATTTAGTCTGCTTTCACTATTTTTTCACTCCAGTTAACTGCGATGAAAAGCTTGATAAGGATTATATATTTATTTCTGATGATGTGAAGTTATACAGAGTTAAGAATCATCCTGCCTATCGTTATAATGGATTGGTTGTTGCTGAGATTGTAGAAGATAAGGTTAAATCTATGGCTTATTTATCATATGAACAGGCTAAGAGAGAGCTTATGTATAATTATTATTCTAAACATCAGCTCTCTTGTGCAGACGAAGCAAAGGTCAATTATATTATGACTAGGCCTAACTTTGTTATGGGTGTTTGCGTTGAAGATTACCTTTATGCTTTTCCATATATAAAAACAAAAGAAATAGATATTATTTGGGATGAGTATCACGTTTTTGGAAAAGCTGTTTGTAGTGGTAAGAATATAGAAGCATATTTTGAAGTCGATAATTACTCCCCTGAAGATTTTAATCGTGAATATACGGGGGTAATCCGCTATAGAACTAATATCCTCTCTATATCTAATGAATATTATAATAAGGCAATGCTAAGGGCAATATGTCATAAAATTAATGAACTGGATTATATGCGTAATAATAACAAGCCTACTATTATAAATTAATAAGGAGGACTAATATGTTATTTAATATGAGACTTATTGGTTTGCTTAAGTTTGTTTTTGGAAAGCTAGGCTACCCCATTCGAAGGGTTATAATTGCGAAAATATATATAAATAAAACACCAATATATTTAACAAGTGACAAGTATAAATTTTATAAAAATTTTATTGATAGGCTAAACATATATTATAAAAGAGAAGTTTTGCCTGATGATGATAGAACAATAGCATCTAATGGTGCGGCATTCCCCTTTTTTAATAAGCTTAAACATGATGAATTGCACCTGTATAGTCTTAAAAAACCTAAAATGGGTAGGCTTAATATTAATGATGGCGGTCTAGAATATATTGATGATCTACTAAAAAATAACGATGAATGTTTTGTGTGTGAGCCTGGTTGGCCAGAAGAAATAAAAATAGATAAAAAAGGGGAGTATTTTTACAGAAGTAAAGGTCGTCGCCACGATTTTAAACCTTACACCAAAGAAATGAAAAAAGAAAACTATGTGCGTTCAAGTGCTATGGCATGTGTGTTTGAAAGAGGAAATAAAATAGATAAATACCCTTCTAAAAACACTATGGCAATGTTTGATACGCTAAAGGTTAGAGAACTAGGGTTAAAACATTATCTTAGTGTCAGAAGAGTAAGACCTCTAGAGTATATAGAAAAAGACGAAGAAACTATTCTTCACTAAATATATGATTTATTTTAGTTTTGATATCAGGTATTTATGGTCTGTTTGTAACTCTTGTTTTAACTGATTTAGAGCGTCTTTGAATCCATTATAAGACGCCTTTTTTTCTGCATTTATTTCATTGTATCCATAGTATGCAGCAGACCATGCACTACCACTTGCATATATAGTATATTTTTTTATCAATTCTTTTTTAGTGTTGTACAAAGAAAATTCAAAATTTAATGAGTATTTGGGGTGGTTAAAAGGCATCCCAAGTAAATTTAATATTCCTAATGAAAACGCTGATGGTATTATTGTAAAAAAGTTGTTGTTCAAGTCGTTTGTTATAATTTCTGCACGGATATACCCCTTAGGTTCGCCGTATGGATATGTAATATTGTTTTCTAACTCTCTAATAAATAGGCTGTTAAACTCTTTGCTCATTAATGCATATTGTTCATTCCGTAGTTTGGAAGTCCTAATGCCTTTTTCATTCTTCATTGTCATGTTATCATCAGATAGCGTGACAAGAGTTGGGAGTTTGTTCGAGTTGTTATTATTACTTACTTTTAATGCGTCAATAACATCTAGAGATCGACATGAAGCAATAAGTAGAAATAGTAAAACATACGCTTTATTCATTCTTATGATACCTATTTGAGTTTTGATATTAAGTATGGGTAATCACTGTTAATCTGCTCCTTTATAGAGCTCATAGCAATTTTAACAGAATTGACCATTGAGACTTTTTCTGAATCCATTTCACTATAGCCATAATAACAAGCTATAACATTCTTATCTGAGCCAGTACCTGTATATACTTTTATTAGTCTTCTGCTTTTGTCGTATATTCTAGCTTCTAACTCAACTTTTGTTTTTGACCAACCAGCTGGCATTCCTAGTAGATTAAGTGTGCCTAAAGATAGTATGCTTGGAAACATTAATAAACCTGCATTGCTGGAGTTGTTAGCTGCAATTCTAAATGATATATAGCCTCTTGGAGATGAATATTCATCAATTATATCGTTTCTTATTTGTTGCTCAATATGAGTTTTTAGAAAATTTTCTAAATCGCCTTTGTGTGCAGAGTTTAGTGCATATGCTTGTTCGCCAGCTATTAAGCTAATAGCTGTAGAGTTGAAAATTAAGTCGTCATTATTAAAAATAATTTCTAAATTAGGTAATTTGTTGCTTGTTATTTTGTCAAATTTCATCTGTTCAGCAGAATTGAATGATCTACATGATGATATTAGAAAAAGCAACAACAGTATTGATTTTTTCATTTTTTATCTACTTGTTATAGGTATATGTTGTCCGAATAATACCAAGTTATATAATAAAACACAATTATATTTAACACTTATATTTACACTGATACGATTTTGTATAAGTCTAGGCTTAATTAAAAGATTGAATTTTTAAGCATATTCAGATAAATTAGTCCTGCTGGTTTAAGTGAAGGCAATTTGCTTTGGCTTGATTGGTGGGGCGTAGAAACCTCTTCGATACATACGGTGAAACAAGCCGAAAAATTGTTACCTCGATCTTATGATCGGGGTGACGTAATTGTATGTTCAAGCTATGTGTATTCATGGCCAAAGAATTGCGTGCCTTTATATGTATCAAGGTTTTCTAACACCCCGATCGCCAGATTAACATTTGGCGGTCTTTTTTTATTAAAAAACCTAAATAGGAAGGGGTGAATTATGAATTACATTTTAGCTATTTTTATTCCGCCATTATCATTGCTCATATCTCGCAAGATAATATCTGCAATAATCTCTGGAATAGTGTTTATCGTTAGCTTGGTTACGTTTGTGATGGGCTTTGGTGTGCTGTTGCACATTCTTAATGTGATTGCTACTTGCTTTATCATTAGCAAGGCAAATACAAAGCGTGAGCTAAATAAGCTTAAAAAAGAAATCAAAGAAGAAGTTAAAAAGGCAGCATAGGAGCATGATATGAAAAGAGTATTTTTAAGCTTATTTGTTATAGCAAGCTTATCGGCCTGTGGAATGATAGGAGATAGGATTTTGCCAGATTATAAAATCACGGCCGAAGGTCCAACCAAAGATACTAAAATTTATTTCGAAGATGAGTATGCAGGTAAAGGTAAGGCAACTAAGATATTCGATAGCGCGAGAAACTATAACAAAATTTATTTCTATGTACCAGGGTGTCAAGTTGGCTCCATGGACATTCAGTGGCAAGAAGATATGCCAATGGGCATATTCTGGTACACAGGAAGCACTAAGTTCAAGGGTGTGTTTAAATTAGACAAGACCTATTATAAATACGATAAGCCATGTATGCGTTAATATTATTTTCAGATATGAGGTAAAGATGTCAGATAAAATTCGTAATGTTGCAATATTGGTAATAGCTGTAGCCTCAATACTATGCTTAGCTCAGTTATTTTCAATAAACTCACATTTAAGCTCAATTGATAGCGATATGCATCAATTAAATGGCAGGGTTCAGGAAATAACCCACCAGAAAATGAGATAATATTTGCGGCTAGAATAAGCATTTTCAAGGAATCTTATATATAGGTTCCTTGAAAATTCAAAGATAACCAAGTTAAAAGGAGGGGAAATTATGTCAGATGACTTTGAAGCACCATTAGATGCTATTGATAAACAGGTTCTGGCGATTAAAGAGCAAGTCATAAGTGAGAATGTTGCTCGTGAGAAAAGGCAGAATGAGCTACTCGGTGCTTTGATGGTGCAAATCATTGAAAACGGATGGTGTCGTAAAGAAAATTTAGGGCATCTTATGGAAAGATACATTATTGAAGAGGTTATCCCATCAACGGATAGGTTTAAGGACTTTAACGATTTAAGATGTTATTTTGGAGATGATTGGGCTGATTCTGGCCTCAGAAAACTTAGCGACAGAACTTTCAGAAAGCTAGCTGGTATAATTGATAAATCCATTAGAGAAAAGCGTGAAATGACAAGAAACGAGAAGAATAAGAGTTAAGTCTTATATATTTTCTATGTTTGGCTGCTAATTTCTAATGTCACAGATTTTTGTTATGTATAACAAAAAAGTGTTATGAATTAGCAAAATATAACAAATATTTGTTATTAATTGACGTCAACATAACAGAATTTTGTGATTTTTTATTAGAATATAACAGATTTTTGTTACGCAAAGCTCAGGAAGTAACAATTTCTTGTTATGTTATTTAAAATATGTTATGTTTAGGTTCATCTACAGTAAACCTCGAACGAGTATCGAGGTTATAAATCTAAAAAAGCTCGTTTCAGTAAACCTCAAAGAGCATTGAGGTTGCAAATCTAAAAAAGCTCAACTAGATGAATAAGCCAATCTCACGCTTGCACCATAACTGGCCGTAGTGAAGATTGGCTTTTTTATGCTTAATTATTAGATAAGAATTGTAATTTGTACCCCACTTACTCTTGCTTGCAACCTATAAAAGTAAGAGGGGATACAAATATATTCTTATTAATTTATCTTGCTAAATGTTTACCAGCTTAAACCATATAATAATATGTTTTAATGATGACTTTTTAACCCTGAGGAACAATGTTTTTAATACCTACTTTTGTGGGTAAGTCCTAATATTGAAATGTTAATTATTAGGATATTTTTAATCTCAAATTATAAGTGTCAAACACTCATTGCAAGCAAGAGTACTTGCCCCACAAAAGGGTCGAAAGTCAATTATGTTTGTTTGTTGTAGTTATTACACACATACTCCCTCCATTGCCATTTGTTGCGTCCACCTTTAGAAAACATTGCAATTTCTATTTCTTCGCCTTTATATCCTAGAGTTTGTGCAATATTATCTACTGTATTACAGAACGTTGAGTATGTTATATCAGTGTTTTTGTTGCTAACATGATTAGATATGAGATGGACTATTGGTTCATTTGTAAGCATATTTATAGATTTTGAAGTCCATTGGTCCATTATGTAGCCTTTGTGGCTTGGTTCACAGAAGAATATTAGCTTGGAAAAATATGCGGCTCCCATGCCTAATGGTTTTTCGGCAATCCATATTTTATAAAATTGCTTATAAGCTTCTATATGATTTATGTTTCCTTTTCTCATATCCTTAATAATGGGCTTGATTTCATCAAATCTATTAAATAGAGTTATGCCGTGATTTCTATTTTGACCACCCCAAGCCATAATCGCAATAGAGCAAGCTAGATCTGATGCTCCACTGTTGTTACTGCATAAAGATTTTAGTTCTTTTCTTGTTAATCTATTGTTTGGTAACGCGTCACAATGTAGTTGAGTTTCTGTTTTAGCTGAAACCCACTTCCACCATTTATTTATGTTGTTGCCAACCCATTGCTCTTCTTTTAATGAATCATTTATACATTCACTAAATTTATTAAAATGTTCTTTGTTCATATTATTCTTTCTTAATCAGATTAATTTTTCTGTATACATTAATAATATGTAGCAAACATATATTAAGATTCCTTAAGTAAAAGAATGTTTTGTTAGTGAACTGATTGGCCTAAGGTTGGGATGCTTGCCGTGCATTAACTTCTTGGTATAGATCCTTTAATTCACCAAAACCCATATCTAAAATAGGCTCATACATAAAAGCATTAATGTGGATATTTGCTGGGGTAATTAGATTAATTCTCTTTAAAAGCCTAATATCATCAATCAGGTTGTTTAACTTATTTTTAAAGTCATGAAGTAATTTACCCATCTGTTTTTGTGCAGGATCATAATCTGGTTCAACACCTCGAATCTTTTCAATCATAAATTTTTCGGCCAAAATACGAATTGCTATCGATAGAACAATCTTATGTTCAAGATTTATTCCATCCTGTTGATTTAAGCAATTATCTGCCGTTTCTTTTATATAGCCTAAAATATCTTTACTTAAATTAACCTGCGGGAAAGTTAGATTTGTAAAATATTTCTCAAAAATATTTTTATAATCTTGGATTTTTAAATCTTCTGTTTCATCTTTATAATGCAACATATTTGTAAGGGTTATATAGTCTGCGTTATCCGCCCCATGTTCATCTTTTATTCCGCACGTATATTCAATCACATTTCTTAGAAATGGTATGTAAGCAATTTGAATTTCTGCTTCATTCAACCTATTTTTCCACTTATGGAATGGATTCCTGATATCTGATCGGTTCTTGAATGGCGTTAATGTGATTTGACCTTGATTTCTTAGTGCCATATAACACTGGCTTGCTAGGCATATATCTCTACTCTCAATAGTGCGAAGAAAATCAAAGTTATGTGTAAGAACAATTGCTATGAAGTTTGTATCTTCAGATTTAATGATGTAATCAAGGTAATCAATAATTGCAAATTTGTTTTTATAATCAAATGAGTCTGCAATATCATCAAAAACAAACAACGTCTTTTTACGAGCATTCCATCTTGTGTGTACTTCAAACATTATATTCAAAATATACAATGCTCTAGCTTCCCCTGTACTAAGGAGATTTAACAAGTCATTTCTTTGGGTGGCTGGGTATTTGCGTTGATCTTTACCATCAATAAAATTGAATACCACCGAAGGGGCTGTATCTTTTAGAATTACGTCCGCTTTATTTTCGACCGAAAGCTGAAAAGGCAAGTGTAAAAAGCGGCGATTAAAATCATCGATAACATTATCCCAATCATTCCTATTGTCTTTGGCCTCAGAAATTATTTTAGCAAGTTCAACCTGGCCTTTTTTATACTTCTCTATTAGTAACTCATATTCTGCTTTTGATCTATAAAGATACTGTAGCCATAGCTTTCTTTCAAAAGCCTCAAGATCTTGTAACTCTGGTAAAATATGTTGGTTTTGTGTAATGTAATCCCTGAAATCTTGTAACTCTTTATTTTTTAGCTTAGCGTTAAAGGTATCAAATTTTTTCTTTAAATCAGGATCACTGAAAACACGCTGTTTCTCTTCCTCAATTCGTTTTAGCAAAGAAGAGTCTGTCGCAAGCTCTTCTTTCTTGCCATCATTTTTATCGCATAGATTAATAGTGTGACCAGCAGCGAAAAAGTTGTTTGATTGCAACTGTTGACGAACTTGGTTAACATGATGGTACTGGAAACCTTTTCTTAAAATAGGTGACCTTTCAGTAAGCTCATCGTATTTTTGAGCAAAGTCGTCAATATTGGCTTTGGATGTGTCTTCTTTTAGTAAGTCTATAACTTTTTGATTGAAAATTATTTTATAATCAGCATCGCCAAAATCTTCTTTTTTAAGTGTATCAATTTCAGATTCTATACTTAACAACGCATCATAGTATTGCTGCTTGAAAATACGCTCCAGAATTGGATCTAAATTTTCTCTGGATTTTTCTCCATAACCTGCTAGATGTCGTAGTCTTTTATCTAAGCTTTTTTTAGCCTCACCAATATCTTTGTGTATCGTTTCATATTTAGCCTTTAAGGCTTCATTAGCCAACAGAGTTGAGACACCATCTGGTGAATACTTATCGTCATAAGATTTGACAACAAATATTTCCTCGCTCTTTATAAAGACATCATTCCAAGTTACTTCGCAAATCGTGTTGCGCTCTGGAAAAGCTAGATCTTCAGGATTGTTGCCCTTAGACAACGCTATCATTGTTTTCGCAAATGATGTTTTCATTACGCCGTTAGGGGCGTAAATCGCATAGCCTTTATGCTTGAATTCCAACTCTTCTTCTAGTTTTCCAATGCCATAGCAGTTTTCTAGATTTAACTTTATTTTGTCAGGCATGTTTACTCTCAATGTTTTATATTATTGCATGATCCAACACAATTAAGATACCTTAAAATATTTTGTAAGGCATAGCTTTCAAAACTTATTCAATCTACTTGTCTTTTTATTCAATTTCAATTATTTTCTATCTTCATAACATTAGAGGATAGAAAAAGCCCAAAACCAGAAGGAAGATTAAAATATGAACATTGCGCAAATCGAAAAAATCTTTCAGAATTGGTCAAAAATATTTCGCCTAATGAGTCTGTTAGCTATCGCTTTACGCTCGCTCTTATGTAGTTTTTTGTTCATCTTCGTTCCTTCCAGTCACTACGATAAACCAAAAACTACACCTTAACAATACATCCTAGTTTGTCCCACTTGTTCCGATGCCGTACAGTTACCTTTTTTTACTCTAAAATTAAATCATTGAAAGTATCATTCGTTATAGCATTTTCGTTGTATATGTTGTCATGAAAAATCTCCATTGCTTAAAATGAAGTCTCTTAAAATATTATCTATTGCTATGTTTAATTTAAAAACTGGTAGGTTCTCATTATCTCGCTGATTAAAATATTCTCTTGCTTTGTTTTTATCAACACTTTCTCTTAAATTATTAAACCTGCCGTATTCATTGATATTTGCTTTTGTAATACCTGTGTTTAGCATTGCTTTTAATAAAGTTTTATCAACGCCTAAAGCATCTACAATCTTATCAATCCTTTTTTCTTCGGCAGTGTATTTATATTGGGTAATATAGTCTTTCAAGGTTTTGCTATTTTCTAAAACAATATTACCACACTCGATGTCATGTAAAAAGATATTTGCATATTTTTGATCTTCTTGTGATAAAATAGCAAAAGATTTATGTAATTCTGATTTTATTTCATCTTTATCAGCAGATGATAAATTTTTAAGATATTTATCAAAACGAGAGTTCATATAATCAAAATCAATTGTATCTGTATCAATTTCTGTTAAATAACCATCAATATCAAAAGCAACATCATTGTATTGACCGCCACCAGTATCTTTTGATAGTTCTTTATAACGTTGTAGAAGAGTTAAATAAGTTGCTTCATCAAGATTGAGCTTAATAACTCTTTTTGAGAATTTATATTCTAGCTTTTCCCAAACAAATGTTTGAATTTTGGCAGCTTCCAGATGATTACAAAATTGCTTGAATAGTTTTGCAAATTTTGCTCGTTCTGAATTATCATCGGGCAATTTTTCAAAGTTTTGTATTTTAGCACATTCAAATAGGTTAAAAATCTCATTATAAACTTCATTCATTTTTATAAGGTTTTGTTCTAGCTTATCAACAAATAGTGCTAATGGCTTATCTCCAGAGTATAGTTTTAGGGCTTTTTGAATATTTTGCTCCATTGTATGTGGGTATCTATAATATCTAATTATTCCAAAAGGTTTTTCATGTTGATTGAATAGGCGGTTGGTTCTAGAAAATGCTTGAATAAGTCCTTCATTTTCTAACTTCTTATCAAGATATAAAGTATTTACCCATTTAGAATCAAAGCCTGTTAGCATTTGGTCAACGACAATCAATAAGTCTAACTGCTTATCTGGATCTATGTTTTTGTAGTATTCTTTATGAGCCATACGCAATGAAATATCTTTTTTAAATTTTCCATGAGTTGCAAGCTCAAACCTTTGATTAAATCTATTGTTATAATCGCTTAATATTTCAATAATCCCATCTGTTTTAAATTTTGATGGTCTTTCGTTATTTTCATTAGGATCAAAAAGAGCTGTTGTTTTTAAATCTGGTTGTTTCTGTTTTATAAGGCGATAATATTCTATTGCTTCTTTGATGCTAGATGTTGCAAAAATGGCATGAAATTTTTTATTACGGCTTAATCTTAAAAAGTTATCTAAGATATCTGTTACAACTATATTTTGATGTTCTTCTCTTTCATATTGAGCTGTGGGAACGTAATCTTCAATACCTTTTATATATTCCCCTTTATCTGTTTGATAGCCATACATTTTAATTTGATTACTATCCATATATTTTTGATAAATTGCGGCTTTTTGAGGATTGGCAAGAGCTTCAACTTCTGTCTTCGCTTTGGATTTTAGCAAAGCAATTTCTTTTCTTAGGTCTTTATCTTTGTATGTAAGAATTTTATCAGGGTCAAAACCTAACACATTTTTATCACGCAAGCCATCGGCAATTGTATATTTATGAAGCTCGTCTCCAAAGACCGTTGCAGTAGTATGATCTTTTTTTGCATTTTCATCTTGAATTGGGGTGCCAGTAAAGCCAAAAAATATTGCATTTGGGAACGTATCTTTAATATTAATTAACATATCTCCAAAGGTGGAACGATGAGCCTCATCCACAATAAACACTATTCTTTTTAAGTTCATTTTTGCAATATCTTTTGTGTTTAGACCATCTTCTTGAATGTTGCTCATTTTATGAATAGAGGTTACAATCAAAGTATCTTGGGGTGAACCACTTTTTAATTTATTGATTAAAATGATTGTATTTTCTGTTGCTTGAACAGTTTCATTATCATTTGCAAAGCCACGATACTCTTTTAATGACTGAGTGCCAAGTTCTATCCTATCCATTAAAAAGATAACTTTATCAGCATCTTTTGAGCTAGCAATAAGCTGAGCTGACTTAAAACTAGTCATTGTTTTACCACTTCCTGTGGTGTGCCAAATATAACCGCCATAAATATTTTTTGCTTTCCAATCTATTTTTGCAACCTTGTCAGAAATTGAATTAGCAGCATAATATTGATAAGAACGCATAACTTTTAATAGTCCATCGCCGTTATCAGCAACGGTATAAAAACCTATTAATTGATGTGCCATCGGAATTGATAAGAGTGAAACTGTAACTTTTCCCCATTCATTTATTGGCTCATTATTGAAATCTGCCCAATGGAAATAATAATCCTTGTTGAATATACCATTTTGTCCTGGATTGGCAAAATAAAGAGTTTCTTCAGGATTCATTGCTACAAAAATTTGAATAAGAGAAAATAAGCCAGTAAAAATACTTTCTGATGAGTATTTTTCTATTTGATTGTAAGCTTGACTAACATGAACACCACTTTTTTTCAGCTCTATGTGAATAACTGGCATTCCATTAATCAGTAGCATAACATCACCTCTGCGGTCATGAGCAAGAGGTGATTGTCGTTTGAATTGTGGTTGGCTAACAATTTGATAACGACTTTGCCCTGCAGCAATTTCGTGACGGTCATATATTTTTAAGCTAACTTCTTTGCCAAAGTGCAAGGTGTCATTTGGATTATCTCTTTTTATTGTAACAGTTTTGCCATTGATAAAGCCATTGAGGGCTAGAGGAGTTTTTAAAGCCGTTATTTGTTCAACAATTTGAGCCATCTCACCATCAGTTAGAGCTTGATTATTTAATCTATCAATTTCTTTGTTATTATTAAAAAGGATATCTGCCCAATTTTGAATTAGTTGTTCTTCTGTTGGATTATAAATAACCTCAGATTCCCAGCCTTTTGTTGTAAGGAGAGCTATAAATGCATTTTCAAATTCTTTTTCTGTATTAAATGTCATTATAATCTCCTTTTATACAAACATTTTGCCAAGCAGGGCGGTTTTGATGTTTTTTAATTTTTCCAATTTTTGATTTTGTTGAGCGATGAGATCGTCAATATTTTTAAATAGGTTGCCGATTTTTGTTTGTTCGTTTTCACATACTACTTGTATTACAAGACTGCCAAGCATCTTTCCTGATATTTCAAGAAATGTTGAGCCAGAAGCGATACTCTCAGCTTTCTTTTTAATATCACTACTAAGAGAATAAATAAAATATGAATTGTATCCGTCTTTTAAAACAAGAGATTGAAATCCTTGATTCGTTGTTGCTGGATTTAGCAATATAGCCATTTTTCCAATTCCTGCACGACTAGTAAAGAGTAATGTTTTTTTAGCTGGAAGCATTGTTGTAGAACTTTTTTGAAAGCCTAATTCTGTTATTTTCTTTTTACTCGAGATAGCATATCTTTGTCCTTCAATTTCAGCAGGAGCATACCAATCTATAGATCCATTCCAATACTCTGAAACACTAGTGTTAGGCGTACCACCTCCAATAATATCAGCAATATCTCTCAGTTTACACTCTTCCCAGTCATCATTAAACACTTTGAATCTTAATTTTGGGGTAGTTGCTCCATTTTGAGGGAACATTTTTTCAAGCAGAGCTTTTTTGATATTTTCAAGCTTTTTTATTTTTTTATCTTGATTGGTAATCAACTCATCAATATTTTTGAATAGGTTGCCAATTTTTGTTTGTTCGTTTATGTTTTGAGGATAAACAAAGTTAATTTTCATCATAACGGATGCATTTAATTTTGCTCTACCACCACCTACTAAAAATGGCTCAATATTTGTTTGAGAAAAAAGATATTTTAAAAAAAGTGTTTTTAATACTTCTTTCTTTCCTTGTAAAACATGAGCATGATTGTTTATCCAGGCTTTTCCGTTAATATACTGCACAGGATAATTTTTAATATCATTAGCTCCATCTTCTGCTACAAGAACATATTCCCCCTTATGCGTATAACCTTCAACATAATCCTGAATACCATTCGCCCCATAGTAAGGGGTGTTTCCGCTTGTTCTATTTCTTGCAGATATAGGAACTCTTTCATTATCAAATTTATTGGCAAGAGCTTCCAATTCTTTTTCTTCCCACTCATCACTAAAGCCATTAAACCTCAGATCAGGGATGTTTATCCATGTTACATTACTCATCATAACCACCCAACAATTTCTTAAACTCTGCTAAGCCTTGCATATCAAAGTCATTGCCAACCAGATCATCAATCATTGAGCAAATAGTTGTTGAGGTGCTTGCAATATCTTCTTCTACATCCACAAGTGTTGTGGCATATTTTTCTGCTAAAATTTTAACCCTATAAGTCAAATCATTTACAACATTTATCGGTAAGGCATATAAATCTGCAATTAATGGCATTATCCATTTTTTCTCTAATAACTCTAATGCTCTCTCATCTGATAGGTTTTCAATAGTTGCTTTTGTCTTTAAAATAAGTGCTGTAGTTTCATCTTTAACTTGTTTTTTAAGGGCTTTTTCTTTTGTTATCAACTTATCAACTTGTAAAATATTTTGCTCATAACTATCTGCATCAAAAACTTCGCCTTGTTTTATTTCTGCTTTTATGCGTTTCGCCTCTTTAACAACCTCTTTATTAATAAAACTTGTTTTATCTTCGTTTACTGTTTCTGCCTCTTTGTCTTCTTCTGATAATTCACTTAAAATTGCGTCAAACTCTGATGTTATTTCTAATAATCTGTTCTCTTTATCTTTAAGGGCATCAGCTTCGTCTTTTAAAATATAATTTTGAACTACTTCAAATGGAATAATTCGACCAATCCAGCCATCTTGGACTTCTATTTCTTTTCCATCTTTGTTTTTTGTAACCATATTGGCATCAACAATTTTTGTTGCTTCAAAGCCTTCTGTTTGAATAATTTCAAAATCAGTTTTAATTTGTTGCCAATTATCATCTAAAAACTGATAAGCATGATATTTATCAATCAATGGCAAGTCTTGTAAACGAGAGAAAATATCTTGTGTTAAAACTATTTTTTTATTGGATATATTAATATCAGCTATATCAGTCAATAATTCTTGTTTTAAAAACTCAGAAAAATCTGCAAATGAATTTTTAAAACTACTTATAAAACTCTGAACATCTTCATTGTCGTTCAGAGTTTGTTTTATATCTTCATTCTTTACTTTATTATATCCATTTTCTTCTTTTGTGAATAAATCTGACTGCAGGGTTGGAAATGCTTGCCAATATGAGTTTAATTCATCAACTTCATGCTGCGGAATACCTCCAAACATTGTGGCATAAATATCAAAGCTCTCACTTGGTTCTGATGAGTCAATATAGCGAGGAATATTTAAGTTATATTCGTTTTGTTTAATTTCTTCTTTTGCCACCAATCTTGAGTATTTATCAGTGTTTTCTTTGTTTATAACAGTGTCGACAATCTTTTTAATGTCTGATGCTCTTAGTTGGTTATTTTTGCCAACTTTTACAAATCCTTTTGATGCATCAACAAATAAAACATCTGAAGTTGCTCTTGTTCTTTTTAGCACTAAAATAATCGTTGGAATACCTGTACCAAAGAAAATATTGGCAGGCAAGCCAATAACCGCTTCAATATGATCTTTTTCTATCAAATTCTTACGGATTTCTCCTTCAGACCCACCTCTAAACAACACACCATGTGGCAAAACAATGGTCATAATGCCATCATGCTTTAAATGATACAAATCATGAAGCAAAAAGGCATAATCTGCTTTTGTTTTAGGGGCAAGTCCAAAGCCTGAGTATCTTGGGTCATTGTCTTTATCTTTAGGTTCCCAATTTTGAGAATATGGAGGGTTAGAAACAACAGCATTAACAGATAATAAATTATAAGTAGATGTTGGGTCATTATCATCAAAATATGGCCAATCATCTTCTAGTGTATCAGCGTTACGAGTAATAATATTATCTGGAAGTATACCACGCATAATTAAATTCATACGAGTAAGATTATAAGTGTTTCCTTTTAACTCTTGGGCGTAATATTTAATCTTATCTTTATCAGCCATATGTTTAGCAACACTTTGACCAATATTTATCAATAAAGAGCCCGAACCACTAGTTGGATCATAGATTTGAATTTCTTGCTTGTCTTTTAAGTGGTCAGCAATTATATCTGACATTAAAACAGAAATTTCATGTGGTGTATAAAACTCACCAGCCTTTTTGCCTGCATTTGCCGCAAACTGAGAAATAAGGTATTCATATATAAATCCAAGTACATCATAATCTTGTTTGCCATTCATGGGAATGTCTTTAATTAAATCCAGCAATCCGCTAATTGCTTTGGTTCTTGCTCCAGATGTATCGCCTAACTTACTAAGCCCTGTTTCTAAAGTCTTAAAAATACCATCAAATACCTTTTTATGATTTATGCTAATATTTCTTGAAAAAGCTGATAAAGCGTCACTAACATTAGACACATTAAAGTCAGAGCCCTTGTTTAACCAAGTCGAGAAAAGGTTGTTATAAGCCATAAAATAGCCAATGTTGTTTTTGATATAATCAACTTCTTGTGTTTTATCTTCACTAAGTTGCTTAACATCACTTGTTTGATAGCCCTCCGCTTTTAAGAAATTTTCTTGCTTCTCAGAAAGATATTTATAAAAAATAAAACCTAATATATAGTCTTTATATTCATTTGCCTCTATTTTAGAACGCATTTTATTGGCAGAAGCCCAGATTTTGTTAGCAAGTTGTTGTTTGTTCATGGCTTGTCCTTAAGTCTCTTAAGATGTTTAATCAACTATTGTTTGTTTTATAAAATTAAACTCATCATACAAATGATTACCTTAATTTTCAATCAACTCAAGCTGTTTTTTATTCTTGATCAAAGAGTTTGGTTGTTTTACACGTGTTTAAGCTCTTTTTTATTTGCCATTTACAGTATTGTTAATTTTCTTTTGAGTGGCAGGGTGGGGTTAAGCGTACCATTCAGATGGTTGATCTAGGTGTTTTCTACTATAAAATCTACCAGTATTATCCTTGTGTTTGTTGATGTACATAGTTGAAACTAGAGATGCCACAGTATCTGAGTGTGATATGGATTTTAATGCACTTAATTAGGCTATGAAGATAGATAATTTAGGTTGCTAGATTAGAATTATATTAGTAAAATACTAGGCTGTGAATATGAACAATATACTGAGTGTGTCGTTATAAAATTTAAGGAGATCTGACGTGGATGTTGGAAAGAGAAAAATAAATGAGGTGTTTACCAATAACAGAACATTGGAAATCCCCTTCTTTCAAAGAAGTTATGTTTGGTCTGATAAAAATTGGTCAAGATTTATAGATGATGTTAGATATGTTTCAGATAATAAAAGAGAGCATTTTATGGGGTCTCTTATACTAAAACAAAGGTGCACACCATCTAATTGTACTGGAGACTATAGAAATATAGTTGATGGTCAACAACGGTTAACAACACTACTTCTAATGTTTAAAGTTATTTGTAATATAAAAGATATTGGTGAATTTTTTGATTTTAATTTTAGAAATCTGCTAAATAAAGAAGGTAACAATCTAAAAATATTACATAATCACAATGATATTGAGATATTTGAAGCTATACTTGATGGTAATTTATCTGATGACTTAACTAATAAATATAAAAGCAATAATATACTGTTATGTTATAACTATTTTTTAACTAAAAAAGACGTTCTCAGAGAAATAAAAGAAGATGTTATTCTAAATAATTTATACTTCGTTGTGATCGATCTATTTGAAACTGAAGATGAACAGCAAATTTTTGATACTATAAACTCTTTGGGCGTATCTCTAACAACAGCAGAGCTTTTGAAGAATGAACTATTCAAAAGAAAGGATGAAGAGTTATATGGAAAGACATGGAAGGAAGCCTTTGAGGGGGATGAGGATATTAGGTCGTTTTGGGATATGGAGCTTACAAGTGGAAGACTATATCGTGTTAATATAGACTTGTTGTTACAGTCTTATCTTTTAATAAAGAGCGGGGCTAAAGAGAAATATATAGGACTTGATAGTTTGTTTTATAATTACAAGGAATATATGAGGGATTATCGTATATACGAAAGTAAAGAAACTAAGGATGAGTTTATATATGATCTCGTCAACTATGCAAATCTATACAGAAAGAACATTAATAAGAATATTATATTTTCTGATGTTGATAAAAACAGTCGTTTGGATAGGCTTAATCTCATTATATTTTCTTTAGGTATAACAACTATTGTTCCTTATATTTTGTATGTTGTTAAAAATATTGATGATGATGATGAAAAAAATGGAATATTTATGCATTTAGAATCTTTTCTGATGCGTAGGTTGATTTGCAAGGAAACTAATAAGGACTACAATAATTTATTTGCAAAATTAATTAGAAAAGAAGTGCTTTCACTTGATGCTTTAAAAAAAGAATTGTTTAATTTTGGTGATATTGCAAATAAATTCCCTGATAATGATGAGCTTTATAAGGCGTTTTTTGAAAATAACCTTACAAATCAACAGGCTAGGCTGGTTTTGTATATAATGGAGCTTAGTGTTAGAAATGATAAACTACATTCTACAAGTCTGTTGCCAATAAACAGTTATAGCTTAGAGCATATGATGCCGAAGAAATGGCGTAATAATTGGGGTGATAATTTAAATGAACTGCAGGCTAATGAAAGAGATCGCTTATTGCTAAAGCTTGGAAATCTTATGATAATTACATGCTCTCTTAACTCATCAATAAGAGATTCTAGTTGGAATATAAAATTGGAAGGAAATTTGAAGCATGGTGGTCTTAAGAAGTTTGCGGCAGGTCTTGATATTTCTGATGAGTGTTTGTCTTATGAAGAATGGAATGAGAGTAGAATAAATGATAGAATCTTGGAGCTTTATGAGCTATCAAAGGAAATATGGCAAGTATGAACTATTTAATAACCTATTACTGTATATATTTTACGCCGTTGGAACAATTGGGACAAACTAGGATATATTGTTAAGGTGTGTTTTTGGTTTATTGTAGTGACAGGAATGAGCTAAGATTAACAAAAAACTACATAAAAACGAGTGTAAAGCGATAGCTAACAGCGTAGCTGTTGGTAGTACCATGTACCCAATAACTTCTTTGGAAACCCATAGGAGCTTTGTTAATGGATTGTTTAGTGCTTTAAGTTTTGGCATATATGAACCATATAGCTATGGAATATACTGCGATAGAAATGCTAAGAATTAGAAATAAGCCCTCTTAATTGAGGGCTTATTTGCGTAAGACAGTAGAGGTAAGCTTTGTATCTGTATTTACAGTAAATTGTGTTACTACATTTCAATAGAACGGTCTTTGTGTTTCTTCTTTGTTTTTACGGGTGCTTTATTTGCTGCTTCTTGTTGTAGAGTTAAATCTAGTAGCGTTTGGTTTTTATGTTTAAGATCAACAATCTGTTTGTAAGTCTGTTTCACAGAAGGTATCTTTAATATTCTTAACTTTATGATGCCTTTGCTTATTTCTGCTACTTTCTCGAGCATTTTTAAGCAAATGTCATATAAATCAACCTTGGCTTTAAGTTCATCTTTTGTGGCTTTTCCTTGTATGGCTTTTGCCATTTTGGTAAGAGCTGTAAAAAAAGCCTTTTCAAGTTCGCTGTTGTTTTGGTTGGTTGCTGATGTTTTATGTATATGATTTATCATGTTTGTATAGAGCTTTGCTTGATCCTTTTGATCGGATAGATCCCATGATGCAAGTAGGTGTGGTAGAGCTAAGTTTGGAGAAGACTTATAAAGATCTGTGTAGTCTTGTTTTATAAGATTTTCTATCTTACTTATTTTCATCTCTCTTACCTGTTTAAGGCTTTTTTCTATCAAGTCTGTTTCCATTTGGGTGAAAGCTTTTGTTTTTAGATTAAAAGACATCTTTTCTGCAATTGCACGAATTATTTCTAAACTCAATCTCTGTGTTATCTCAGGAATATGCTTGATATTTAAAATGGGGACGTCTCTACAAGTCTTAATTCTCTCATTGTCCCCAAACAAAAGGAAATTTTTACTTAAAGATCTTTCTAATAAAGCTTCAAATAATTCACGTTGCATGGTTTCTTCATCTAAGTCACGTTTGTCTTTTCCATTAAACGTATAATTATTGCCTTCGCATATAACTAGTCCATAGTTGTTTTCTAGGGCTCTCATTTTCTTTTCAAGATCACGTAGGTCTCCCCATTCCTCATATACGGTTGTATCGGCTGGCTTTACTCTGTTTAACATTATATGGAAATGTAAATGGTGTTTGTCATCATGAAAACAACATATACACTGGCAATCGTGCATTTTGCTTTGCTCAACAATATAATCACATGAATCCAACATATCAGACCTGCTGAGTTTATTCCTATCACTGGGATGAAACGAAATGGAATAATGGATAAGAGGGCTTTTAATTATCCTATTATTGGTTGAAGCAACATGCTTCATAATGTCTGCAGCTTTATATAATCTATCTAGGTCGTTTTTGCCAAATTCGCCATCAAGATTTCCACAATTGTAAATTTTGCCACATAAAATTCTGTTTTCTTCGGCTGGAGTTTGAGTTAAATATGCTGCTAAGGTTTGAAACGATGGCGTTTCGTTTATATAAGTCATCTTCTCTGCAATAACCATTTACTTAATCCTTTCAAATAATTTTTCTGTTTTAACGATAAAAGCCCGTAGTTCACGCATGTTGCTTTGGTATATTTTTGTTCTACTCGAAATGTCTTTTTCAATATTGCAAAGCTTTATGAACAACCTGCACAGCTGTCCTGCCAAAACGGCTGTCGAGTTAGCCTTGGTTTCTTTTAGTGCTGATTTGCGGATATAAGCAGACATACTCATAGAATAACCTTGGGCTAATAGTTTTAGCTGTTTGTATTCATCTGGGAATAGGCGTATTTTGACATTAACTGTCCGCCTAAGTGATTTGTTGGCGTGGTTATCTTTAAGCTGCATAACACACCCCCTTATCAGCTAGATTGCCTGCTGTTATCCAGATGTTAATATCCTTCCTCATGAGCATGCTTTCTGCAAATGATGTTCGGTTCTTGATGCCGTATCGCACGAGAGACACCAGTAAAATAGCCAGTCTTGTGAGTTGACTATGTCTTGATTTCGCTATTTCCCAAGCACTATCGCTAACATATAGCCTTTGTTTGTATATCCGCTCCAATATGTCAGTATCCCAATCATTAGCTTCTGGCGAGAGCTTAGATATAATCTGGATCATTTCTTTTGAAGACGGAGATATTTGCTTCTGCTTGGAATAAGATTGCTGGGTTTTGAGTTTTTCTTCCTTTAAAGCAATTTCACTTTCTTTTTTAAATTTACTAGTATCTTTAGTATATAGTATATGTCCCAATTTTTCTTGGGGGGCTCCCCAATTATTATTGAAAAGAGCTTCGGTAGTTGATGTGAGATGTTCTTTTCTCTCTCTTTCTCGTGCCTGAGTTTTTTCTTCTGCCTTGTTTCTAAGTTCGGAATACTGTAGTGCAATAGGGGTTAAATCTATGGCTTCATTGCCAGCAGGGTGGTTTTGATGATCAAAATGTGCAAAAGAGAGCCCTAGACGTTCTAACTCTCTTTGTCTTTTTCTTATAGTTTCTATCGAGCACCCTTCAATCTCGGCAAGAAGTTTTTGTGATGTATATGTGGTAATTTGGCCATTCTTCCAGTCTTGAAAACCCACGAACATTAACAAAATGATTAAATGTATTACTGTGCCAGGGGTGCTTTCTTCAATGATTTCTGTTATCTTTCCAGAGAAAAGCATGCTTTTAAGTAGTTCTAGTTGGTTTGGTGGTAGGTCAGAAACTTTTGCCTTTAATTTAGTAATTTGTTTGTTTATTTCTGTATCGTCTCTTTTGCCTAAATTTAGGTGGATGTTACAATCACTTATCTTTTTCATCTTATATACCCTTTTTTGGATAAGTGCTCACCAATATATTTTTGTAGAAAATAATCCTTGATTTTGGTTGCAAAAATACATTACAATCTAATTGTTATTCAGATTGGTGTTAGCGCACTAGTTTATATGAGATGCGAGGTCTGCAAACCTCGCATTTATTTTGCTTAAAAGTTCAGAAAAATTATTCCGTCATGATTGGTTCCTTTCGTTTCTTTTTGTTACCAAAAGTTAACGAAAAGACTTTTTTAGTACGTGTGATGTTATGAAAAACTAAGGAAATACGTGGTTTTGTTTTGTAATCAGTGGGTCCGCGGTTCGAGTCCGTGTGTCGGCACCATCTCAAACCCTTGAAAACTCTAAGTTTTCGAGGGTTTTGTGTTTTTAAATGTTTGGTCGGAAATGCTGCCCGGGTAACTCTGGGGTAACTTCTAAAATAAATATTTATATAAATTCATAGCTGTTGATAATTTTTGAAATTATATGATTCATATACTTGTGTTTATGTAGTCTAAATAAGTGCTACATCGCTACACATGAGATGTTACCACCTATTTTGAAAGCTTCTATGTGCTACAGGTGTTGTTACAGTTATGTTAGGCTTAAAATAAAGCCCCCATTAAGGGGGCGGGCAAGATGTACATATGAGCTTTGTTTATATTAACCTGTTCGTGGCTCTACGAACATTACTAATACTCTTGAGCTTTATTTATATTATCCTGTTCGCTGCTCTGCGAACACTAATCTATACCTACAATTAAATCTACATGATGGTCTCTACTATGTAAATGATTTTTATGTTTGAAATGTTATATGATATACGAAGTTATTACTTTGTTTTGATTGTTCTGATATTGTTAATAATGTATACTAATTATAATTTATTTTGTAAACATAATCATTCTAACATATAAATATAAAATAAAAGCATCAGAGCTTATAGGGATAGTAAAATATGAAACGCATACTCTTCGGCGTACCGATTACCTTGGTTGTTTGTGTAATAATTGCGATTACAGTGTTTTCTAATATGTATTATCAATTAACAAAAGAGGTAATAGTTGCTACAGCAATAATTAAAGAAGCTAAGTTGAGCGGTAAAGAATATCAGGTGCTTTTGTTAGATGAAAACGGTAACAATTTAGGAAAATACAAGATATATGGGGATCAGATCCAATTAGAAGTGAAGTTTATGAAAATACGAGATTGTTTTAATATCTTTGGTATAAATTCTAGGTATGATCTAGATAGACTTCAAGGAAGATACTCTAATATTCAAGAGCAGAATACTAGAAAATCATTTGCATATGACTTATCAAAATCTACCATTCTTAATACTTTTTATTTTTCTTGGCCAAGTTGGTTAGTTGACACAACATATGGCAGCTCTACATATGTAAATATCCAGAAAAATCATGTTTATGATTTTATTAAAAGGCCTACGGGTATAATTACTAGAGAAAATAAAGAAAAAAGTCTGCTTTTAGAGAACGTAAAAATGTTTTTTAATTTATAAAATTAGACGATGTAGTTAAATAAATGTACTTTTCCTATTCTTTTAGATAAACAAAAACCTTCAAGTTTATCCGCATCGAAGTGGGCTAATTCCCCAGCCGGGATAACCTTAAATGTTCACCTTGTGTTGTATCGTTTAATAATTAAAATGCAATATTTTAAAAAGTTATTAAGCTACTTAAAAGCAAAAATATGAGAGTTTTTTGCTAGTTTATTTTATCATTCTTTTAAATATATCATTAAGCTCCCACTTTTGTTGTTTTGATATAGATCTTATCTCAGTGCTTCTTTCTAATGGTGTTAATCTTAGAAGATCTGATAATAGTGCCGTAACATCGTCCATAACTGCTTTTGTTTTAATAATATCGGTAAAACGCATGTTTTCTGATGGACTGGCCTTATCCTCAACAACTCCTATTTCTGGCCCTATAAATAGCAATCCCAACAAATTATAGCTTTGATAATTCTCCTTAACCCAAGCAATGTGATTATGCCCTTGGCCGATATCATCTTTTTTATATCGGGTTGGAGTGTTCTTATTGGTTTTTAGTTCAAAGGCTAAGACTTCTTTTGTTTGATTGTTCACCCAAAAAACATCAGGGCCTTTGCCTATATCATTGTCAGGCCTTGTTGCATCGAAACCTAATATTTCACCCAGAAGCCTTACAGCTTCTTCAGCTTGATTAGTGCTACCTGTGCTTATTCCATTCAATGAAGCTTTTGCTTTATTAATTTCCTTTTGACATTTATCGCTTGTAGAAAATCCAAGATAATTTTCTAGAGATATGCAAAATTCATTCTTTTGCTCTAATTGCGCTGAATTTATATTGCTCCAATTTTTTCGAGGCAAAGTAATAGCTCCTCCAATACGTTTCCTTGCTACAGAATAAGCTCTTTCAGCGCTTTCAGTATCTCCCTCTAAATCGTATGCAGCTGCCAGCCAAACGCTGTGCCATCCAGCGAGAGGTGCGTCAATAGGTGCTACTTTGTTGGATGATTCTTCTATTTCGATACGTGCTTCTGCATACTCTTTGTTCCATAAGTACGCCGCATATTTAGCTTCAGAAGTTGCGACTTCTTCTAAAACTGGCTCAGCTTGTTTAGCGCGATCAGCCTGTTCTTTGTCAAGCTCGCCTAATTTGACTTCACTTTCATAATAATCGAGCCAAGTTTTATCACGAGACAAAACAGAATTGATAGCATCCAATACACTTGCATGCGTTTTAATCCCCAAACCCTCTTGAACAGTACGACCAAGAAGGACTTGCTTTTGTAACAAAGGAGGTAAAAGAGCCACATTTCGATCCTTACCTAACCATATATTTAATTCATGTCCTTCCAATAAAAAGACACCATAGTCATTCCTGCCACGATTAATACGACCAAATAACTGAGCTATCCTGTTGGCAATTCTTGATGCATGCACATTGTCCATTCTCAGAAACTCCCACTGGTAACGTTCAAGAAGAGAGGTTCCGCTGGGCAGCCCATCCATTACCATCAATCTGCATGTTTCATAAGGTAAGTCAATACCATCAACTCTAGAAACAAGAACAAAAGCACCATTCTGTGATGCTCTAAAATTATCTAAATCATTTGAAAAGTTATCTGGATTAGACGGCGTGGCCAACTCTGACCACTTTTGAGCTTCTATGAAATTAGGAACTGCAATGACTACTTTCCTTGATGAAGAGAGCTGTTTTACAAAATCGGCAGTAAAACCACTTTGTATTGCTTGTCCATTAATAATAAGCCTCTCGCCATTACCTGCATCATTAGAAGGTACAATAACCTCCTGAGGTTTTCGCCCAAATGCCCGAATAAATTCAGTTTGCGATTGCAATGTCGCAGATAAATAAACTCTTTTAACTGGCTGCTCAAAAACATCCATTGCAAGAACCGGAAGAAACGGTGGGGAAATTTCAAAAACTCCTCTCGTGAAAACTGCAGCACAAGCCTCAAGGTGGTCTTTAAGATGTTCAAATGGATAACTTAGGTCTTTATCAGTTGAAATCTTATGGTTGTTTAAAATCTGCAATAATTGGTTCTTGTTTCTCTGGATACCTCTAGGGGCAACAAATGCTGTGGCATGTTGCCCCTTACTTATACTGTCTTTAAATCTTTCTGAGATTCCTAGATCGTCGAAATGGGGCGTAAACAACTCCGCAATCTGGTTAAATAATTCTGTTTTTTCGGCGCTATCAATTCTAATTGTAAACGCGTCCCTCAAAATCCCTTCCGCAACATGAGCGTCATCAAAAATAATAACACCTGGAAAATGACGTTTTCTAAGATAGCTATGACCGTTAAAAAGGGCGTGATAAGTTGTAATACAGAACCCGTTACCCAACTCAAATAGTTTGTTGCTAAATTCTCTTCGCACTCTAGTTGTATGAGGTAATCCAATCCGAGAAGCTTCTTGAGATGTTTGTTTTACCAAATCAATAGTTGAGCATACATATAGAACATTTTCATTTCCTTCGTTAACTAAACTCTGGGCGATAAGTAAACCTACGATTGTTTTTCCGGCACCTGTATTAAGAGAAACAAGAACATCATTTTTATCTCGGCATTTATGCCAATTCTCAAGAGCTTCTGCTTGTCCTCGCCAAAGATCATTCAGGGTGTTTTCTAAGCTTGGCAGACTCTCAAATACTTTTATAGGATGTGTCGGTAATGTTTTTTGAACAGTTGAGGTTAATTTTGTAAAATCCATTTTTTCTCTTCTTAATATTTAATGTTAAGATATTTAAAATAATACGATGAGTTTGTTTTACAGATTCTACACAATTCTAGGTTTTATTCAATATTAATTGATGCTTAATCAGATGTATTTAATTGTTGTTAATATTAGATTGCTGTATTAGCCTTATTATGCTTGCAAATATCGTGTGATGGAGAGGTGTAGTGGATATAAGAACTAGCTTAGTTCTATTAAAACGGGATGGCGTATTTGAAGATGCTACAGCAAGAGTTTGTAGTGTAGATTTTTCGTTACATAATAAAGTAGCCGTGCAGTTTAATGGTGGTAAGAGATATATTTATAATTCGCATAACGTCTTGTTTTTTGAGAATCCTGTAAACATAGACGCGTCTAAATTTGCTGTTTATGAAGATGATTTTCTTATAGACGGAGAAGTGTTAGACTTTGGTGATTATGTTAAAGTAATAAATAGGAATGATGGCGCTATGCTGTATGATAAAAAACAGGTTGAGCTTGTACCTTCATGTCTTAACAACAATGATGCAAAAAATATATTTGAGTATTTTAAAAAATTAGCCCCAATACTTGAGAGTGATACAAAAAAAGAAACGGTAAATGAAGATGATATGCAACCTCAAGGTGAACATGGTTACTTATCCAGACAATACGATAAAATAAAAAACATAAATGAAAAACAAGTGTTAGGTACATACCTGTCAAAGAATGTAATCGCTAAAAATAAACACCATGAAGTGCCCATATTCCCATTTGGAATTAATCTAAGTCAGAGAGATGCGGTTAAGAATGCTCTTGAAAACCAAATTAGTATTATTAAGGGTCCTCCTGGAACAGGTAAAACCCAGACTATATTAAATTTGATAGCTAATATTGTTGTAAATAATAAATCTGTAGCTGTTGTTTCTGGTAATAATTCAGCAACAAGCAATGTTCAAGAGAAGTTAGAAAAACAAGGGGTAGGCTTTTTAACTGCAATGCTTGGTAATTCTGATAATAAAAAAGAGTTTTTTGAGTGTAAACAGTCGGAAGTACCTGATATAAATGATTGGAGTAAAACCAATAAAGAAACTCAAAACCTTGAAAACGACATTGCCAATACGGCACATGTGTTAGCTGAATTCTTAGAAGATCAAAACATAAAGGCCAAATTAAAAGAAGATATGGCTGAGCTTGAAGTGGAGAAAAAACATTTTTTTAAGAACTTTGGTTCGCAAATAATGTCTTTGCGTGGCATGGCTTTATTTAATAATTGGGGGTCAAATAAGCTTATTGATTTAATGATGCTGCTAGAAAATTATTCTTATAAACCAGATAAGCTGACCAAGTTAATTTTATTTCTAAGGTTTGGTGTTTATAGCTTTGCCTTTATAGATAATAATATATCAAAAATTATGCTTTCTCTTAAAGGGATGTACTATATCAGAGCTATATCTGAGAAACAGTCTAAGATACGGCATATTGAGAAAAAGCATAAGGGTAGAAAAAGCGAAGCTCTGATGAATGAGTATGTTGCAAACTCAGAGAAGCTGTTTAAGTCATTGCTTTGTAAAAGATACAGTGAAAATAAAAGAAAAAACTATGAGCAATATGGCTTTTTTCGTGATTTTAAGAGCTTTATCAATGATTATCCAGTAATCTTAAGTACGACTAACTCAATATTAAACTCAATTCCACAAAATTATATGTTTGATTATGTGATAATTGATGAGGCATCTCAGGTTGATTTGGTGACAGCCACGCTATCAATGTATTGTTGCAAAAATATTGTTATAGTTGGCGATGAGAAGCAGTTGCCACATATTGTTTCTAAGGATAATGCTAAAGAAGATAGGAAGTTGTATCAAGCTGATTTAATACCTATTCAGTATAATTATACTAAACACAGTATAATATCGTCTCTTTCAGCTCTTTACGGGGATAAAATTGCCACAACTTTATTAAAAGAGCACTATAGATGTAATCCAAAGATAATCGGCTTCTGCAATAAGCAATTCTACGATAATCAGCTAGTTATAATGACTAATGAAAACTCAAATCCTAAGCCGTTAGAGATTTATAAAACGGTAAAAGGTCGCCATGTCAGAAAATCTACTAAAAATGATAAATCTAGTAAGTATAATAGGCGTCAAGTTGATGTAATTAATGATGAGATTTTGGCAAGGGGTGATATTGTAAAAGGTATTGGGATAATCACTCCGTACAAGGAGCAGGTTAAAGAGGCGATTGCTGTGTTATCAGGCGTGTCGTACAAAGATACGTCTAAACCAGGTAAACTCGTATCTTTAAAAAATATATTAAAAGAGGATAGTGATATTGAGGTTGATACTGTTCATAAATTCCAGGGGCGAGAAAAAGATACAATAATTTTTTCAACCGTAGAAGATGATATTAATGGTTTCATCGATGACGAGCATCTTGTTAATGTGGCTGTATCGCGTAGCGTGAATAAGTTTATGTTGGTCGTGTCTGATAGTATTTACAGACAACATGGCAGCAATTTGGGTAATTTAATCCGATACATTGAGTATAACTCAGATGAAAGTGCTGTTACAGAGAGCCAGATAATATCTGTTTTTGATTTGATGTATAGTGAATACTCAGAAAAACTATTGAAAATTGAAGAGCAGATTAAAAAGGTTTCAGAACATCCTTCAGAAAATTGTTTTTATTATGTTATAGAAAATATTTTAAAAGATCCCAAATACAGTGCTCTAAAATGTGTGCTTCATGTTCCTCTATATTCCATTATAAAAGACTATTCTTCTTTGAATGAAGAAGAGACGAAATTTGCTAAGCATCCCTTTGCACATGTTGACTTTTTGATTTTTAATAAAATGGATAAAGAGCCTGTGTTAGTCGTTGAGGTTGATGGTGTGCTACATAGAGAAAAAGAAAAGCAAATAATTAGAGATAATAAAAAAGATAGCATAATGGAAAAGATAAATTTGCCACTTTGTAGAGTTAAAACGGTGGAAGCTGTAAGACCTGAAAATGATAATAAATTTATTAGTGCACTTGATAAGGCAATGAAGATTGATCGTTAATAGTTATTGAACATTATCTATTTTGAATATTTATGTATTATGTTTTTGTTATTGCTCTTGATTGTTCAGTAATTTTCCGTTATTTTCTCAGTTGTTTTTTACATGATGGGATGGTTATGAAAAGTGGTATATTAACGGTTAAAGAGGTTGCCGAGTACCTCAAGCTAAATGAAAAAACAACATATCGTCTAACTGCTGAAGGTAAATTGCCTGGGTTTAAGGTTGGTGGTAGTTGGCGTTTCCGTGAAATTGATGTAAATAGGTGGATAGTGGCTCAATTCAGAATTGATGAGGGGTCAAAATAAATATGCTACTTGATAATAAATCACATGGAAAAGTTTTGCCAGAAATTAGATCTAGAGTTGATATGGATTCTAAGTTATCGATTTTATCTGGTTTGTTTACTATATACGGATTTTCTGCGTTAAAAAAAGAGCTTTTTAGGGTAAAAGACTTTAGGCTGATGATGTCCCGTTGGGATAAAGTATCATTGCAATCTTTATCAGGTGTTTATCAAGAGAATATATTAAAAAATAGGCTTGATCAAAAACAGATAGCAAAAGAGTGTATGGATTGGGTGAAAAAAAACGCTAGAATAAAAGCTATATCTGGGCAAATGTCGTTTCCACCTCAAAATATGTATCATATAAAAAATGAAAATAATAGTTTCGTTGTGCAAGGTGGTTCGCACTTTACGGCGTCAGGTCTTGGTGAGGTTAGGTCTGACTCTTTTGAAATCAATATGGGTATATCCGATGCAGAAACAACACAACAGCTTCTCCAATGGTTTGATGCGATTTGGAATGATGCTAAAGCTACTCAAAATATTAAGAACGAGCTTGTAGCACATCTTGAGTATTTATCAGAAGATAAGTCTGCTGATTTAGTTTATTTTATTACCCTCTATAATATATTTAGAGATTATTTAGAGGATATAAATGAAGAGAGCATTATTCGTTCAAGAACAGGTTTTAAAGATACTATTGTATGGAATAAGTTGTATAAATTCCAGAGAGATGGTGTTCTAGGGGCTATTGATAAACTTGAGAAATATAATGGTTGTATTATAGCGGATAGTGTTGGTTTGGGTAAAACCTTTGAAGCTTTGGCTGTAATTAAATATTATGAACTACGTAACGATAGGGTGCTGGTGCTTTGTCCAAAGAAGTTACGAGAAAATTGGACTATATATACAATAAATGATAAGCGTAACCTGCTCTCAAAGGATAGGTTTAATTATGATGTAATAAATCATACAGATTTAAGTCGTAAAAAAGGACGATCAGGAGAAATTAATCTAGAAACTATTAATTGGGGTAACTATGACCTGTTGGTAATAGATGAGTCTCATAATTTTAGGAATAGCGGTAGCAAAAAAGATGGTGGAAATAGATATCAGAAATTAATGGATGATGTTATTAGAGCTGGAGTGAAGACAAAAGTTCTTATGCTTTCTGCAACACCAGTTAATAATAGGATGAATGATCTTAAGAATCAGGTTGCGTTCATAACGGAGGGACGAGACTATTCTTTGAAGGATTATGGCATATCTAGCATTGAACATACTTTGAAGGTAGCCCAGACAAAGTTTAATCAGTGGCTTAAATTGCCAGAGAATGATCGTAGAACAGAAACTCTTTTGGAGAGTATGAATTTTGGTTATTTTAAACTTCTGGATTTATTGACTATTGCTCGTTCAAGAAAGCATATAGAAAAATATTATGATGTAAGCGAAGTGGGGAAGTTCCCAGAGCGTTTGAAGCCTGTAAATATAAAATCTGATATAGATATAAATGGCAATTTTCCACATTTGAAGGATGTTAATTTATCCATTAAAAGGTTGAACCTAGGAGCATATGCCCCGTTGGAATATGTTAGGGACGATAAAAAGGAAGAATATAGTCGTAAGTACGATCAAGAAGTGCAGGGTGGTGCTTCTGTTTTTAGGCAAGTTGACCGTGAACGTAGTTTGGTTCATTTGATGCGTGTGAATATGCTTAAACGTATGGAAAGCTCTATTAACTCGTTTGCCCAAACTGTTGGAAAAATTCATGATAAGATACAAAAAATATTAGAACAAATTGATAGGCATGAGAATTCAGAATTTGAAGAGCTGAGTATTGAAGATATTGAAGTGGATGATCCAATGCTTGAGGATTATCTAATAGGAAACAAAACAAAAATTCTTATTCAAGATATGGACTTATACCGTTGGAGGCAGGATTTAGAAGATGATTTGCATCTTCTTGCGAGTTTGCATGGAGAGGCTCTTAAGGTAACAGCAACAGAGGATGCAAAATTACTGAAATTAAAAGAAGTTATAATTAATAAAGAAAATAATCAGATTAACATTGGCAATAAAAAGGTTGTTATTTTTACAGCATTTTCAGATACTGCGGACTATCTTTATAAAAACATTGCTGATTGGGCACTGTCAAATCTAGGTTTACATTCGGCGCTGGTTACTGGGGCAGGCTCAAATCAATGTACTATTAAAGGTATAGACAAAGATCTGAATAATATCCTTACTCACTTTTCACCAATTTCAAAAGATAGAGCTAAGATAGATGCATTGGCAACAACAGAAATTGATATTTTGATTGCGACAGATTGTATTTCTGAGGGACAAAACCTGCAGGATTGTGACATGCTCATTAACTACGATATTCACTGGAATCCGGTGCGGATTATCCAGCGTTTTGGTCGTGTTGACCGTTTAGGCTCTCGCAACGATGCGATCCAGCTTGCCAATTTCTGGCCAAATATGGAGCTGGACGAATATATCAACCTTGAAGCCCGCGTTAGTGGTCGTATGGTGCTTCTCGATATTTCTGCAACTGGTGAAGAAAACGTCATTGATTATGACGAAAAGAAACAGATGAATGATCTAGAATACCGCCGCCGCCAAATGAAGCAGCTTCAAGATTCCGTTCTTGATCTTGAAGATATGGATGGCAGTGTGTCTATCACCGATATGACGCTGAATGATTTCCGCATGGATTTATCAGGCTTCATGAAGGACAACATGGATCAACTTGAGCGTTCGCCTTCTGGTTTTTATGCCGCTGTCAGCAAAAGCATGAATGAGATCGTCCCAGGCACCATCTTCTGCCTGAGAGACATTAACGGCAAAGTCGAGTTTGACCCGCATTATGCCCTATCTCCATATTACATGGTTTATGTGGCCGAAGATGGCAACGTTGTCTATAACCACCTGCAGAGCAAAAAGAGCCTCGATATCTTCAAAAAGCTCTGTGCCATGAATAAGGTCATCGATGAAACAGCAGTCCAAGATCTGAATGATGCCACCCGGAACGGCAAGGACATGGGCGCATACCAATTCATGCTGGAAACTGCCATTCAATCCGTTATCGGGAAAACTGAAGAAAAAGGCATCGAAAGCCTGTTCAGTCGTGGCGGCACTTCCCTCACACAAGATCACTTCTCAAGCCTCGAAGATTTTGAGGTCATCAGCTATCTGATCATTCGGGAGACGCAAGCATGACGCAGACCTTTTATGATTACATGGCCATCCCAGGGAAATGTGTGCTGAACAAGCCGCTATTCAAAAAGCTGTTTCAGGAACATGCTGATCTCGATATCACGGATAAAAAAGCCCTTAAGGATGACATTGATAAAATCCGATGGGTTTATACGCTAAAACCATCCACTCTCAATATCGAACCTTACCGGGATGATGTGCGCGAATATGATGAAATCGCGATTATCCAGATTGACCTGACCAGCATAGCGCGCGCCCAGCGAATTGCCTCCTTTGTGAATAAAGCTATTCCGTATCCGGTCATGCTTGTTTTTAGCTTTGCGGATACGATAGCGATTAGCGTTGCCGACAAAAGGATCAATCAGGCCGACAAATCCAAATGGGTGATTGAAGACTCTTGGATAACCGAGTGGTTTAATCCTGATGCACCAAACGAAGCCCAGCAGAAGTTTATGCAGGATATGGCAGTTAAGAACTTATCTTTTGTTAATTTTTACGCTTTCTACACAGATATTAAAAATCGTGTCATTGCTCTTAACTCATCATCGCGTAGTGGCCAATATTTTGTTGTGTCTGCAGATGGCGTCATTGATCGCCGGGAAAAACTAATTAAAATAGCCGAGTTAGAAAGAAAAGTAACGGAACTACGTTCCATGCTTAAGAAGGAGACACAATTTAATAAAAAGCTTGATTTAAATGTTTTGATAAAAGAGGCCTCTATAAAAATAAATGACTTAGAAAGGTTGTTGTGATGAGTGATATTCTTGTTTCTCCATCTGCTATGATAGATATCATTGATCGAATTGAAAAGGCAATATGGGAAAAGTACAGTTCTTATAAAAATGCATCAAGATATATAAAACGTTGGCATAAAGTTTTCTCAGACGATTATGGAAGATGCTGTGATGAGAATTTCACAGTCATATTAAATGATAAAGATCAAATAAATCTTTCTGCAACTCTGGATACTATGGGTGATGAGTTGCTTATGCAGATTGCTGTTGACTTAGGTATTGAAGTGCCAGGTCTAATATATGCTGTTGCTGAAATAAAAGGGGTATTAGCTGATAGATACGAAAATGTCGGAGATGTATTTAATAAAGCGTTTGAAAAAGTCGCTTCAGAGCCAGCTGCTGCTGTTATGATGGCAAATTCTGCTTTAGAGTTAATAATAAAAAGAATATGCTCAGATGATAGGATTGAACCATGCAATAGTAAGTTAACACTATATAAATTAACGCAACACATTTTAAAGCAGTTTAAATTATATCCTGATAAAGATCTTAATGGTAATTTAAGGAATATAGCCTCTGGCTTGATAAGTGTGGCACAAGCCGTAGAGAATATTAGAAGCGAAAATACTAACGCTCATGGTACGGATAGAGAAATCATTGATAACCCTTTGTATGCAATGTTTATCTTAAACTCTGTATCTACAGTAGGGTTGTTCTTACTTAATTATTATGAAATAGAATATCCTGTTGAAATAAGAGAATTTGATGATGAAATCCCCTTCTGATGTGTAATAATCTTACATAAAAATTTAATTGGAGAAAATATTATGGATGAACTAAAAGTATTTGAGCTATCACCTGTTGAAGATAGACGGGATAACCATAATTGGAAGGCTAGTATATATAAAGGCAAGGCAACTTTTGTGGCAAAAGATGAACGTCAGGCAAGGATGCTTGCAGGAAGAAGTTTTGCTTGTGCAGTGGCATTGGTGCCAGGAGAACCTATGGCTGCTAATCCTTGGAGTATTAAAGGGTTGGTGTCGTGTATTGAGGTTGAAGATATTTTTATAGAAAAAGATAACGCTAGATTGGTTTATCCAGCTGAGTATGTGTAGAGTATAAGATTGTTTACGAGGAGTATATAATGGAAAAACTAGACGGCAAGAGCATGGATATTGTGGAGCAGAATATTCAACAGCTTAAGGAGCTGTTTCCCGAAGTGTTTTCTGAAGGAAAAATCAAATTTGATCAGCTGCAGGAATTGCTTGGCAATTATGTGGTGGAAGATGAAGATCATTATAACTTCACATGGCATGGCAAACGCAAGGCAGGCAGGTTAGCACAAACACCAAGCACAGGAACGCTCCGCCCATGCAAGGAAGAAAGTGTAGATTGGGACACCACGCAGAATTTGTTTATTGAAGGTGACAACCTTGAAGTCTTGAAGCTCCTGCAAAAATCATATCACAGACAAGTGAAGATGATCTATATCGACCCACCTTACAATACAGGGAATGACTTCGTTTATGAGGATGATTTTAAGGATGGCGTAAAAAACTATCTTGAATTGACGGGACAGCTCGATAGTGAAGGCAAGAAAATGGGAACGAATTCCAGTGCGGCTGGACGTTATCATACCAACTGGCTGAACATGATGTACCCACGCCTGAAATTGGCTAGAAACCTTCTCCGTGATGATGGAGCTATATTTATTTCGATAGATGATGTCGAAGCTGATAATTTGAAAAAAGTTTGCAACGAAGTTTTTGGGGAGGAAAATTTCATTGCTCAATTTGTTTGGAAAAGCCGTCAAAACAAAGATAATAGAAATGTCACTGGAGCATCTATAGATCACGAATATATTATTGTTTATGGAAGAAAGATACGGGGAGCAGATAGGAACACTGATCAATATAAAAATCCCGATAATGATCCCAGAGGAGATTGGTCAAGCGCAAACATGGTCGGTATTTTGCCTCAGGATCAAAGGCCAAATTGCCATTATGATCTTATAAATCCAGAAAACAATATAAACTATGGTAAACCTAAAATGGGGTGGAGATACGATCAAAATACTATGAACAATTTGATCGCCGAAAATAAGATTATTTGGCCTGAAAAAGAAGATGGAAGGCCAAGGAGAAAATTATTTTTAAACGAACTCCAACAAGAATATACTGGCTTCTCTTCTATTGTTGCTAAAGACATTTACACTAGAGATGGAACAAAAGAAATTGATGAGCTTTTTGGCTTTAAAGCCTTTGATTTTCCTAAACCTACGGCACTCATTAAAGAACTTGTCGTGCAAGGGATAGAAGAAGATAAAGATGCCATAGTTCTGGATTTTTTTGCTGGTTCAGGAACAACAGCAAATACGGTTATGCAACTAAATGTTGATGATAATGGCAGCCGTCGTCATATTTCTGTTCAATTACCTGAAACTACAGATGAGAAATCAGAAGCATTTAAATCTGGTTATAAAAATATTGCTGATATTTCCAAAGAACGTATCCGCCGTGCGGCAAAGAAAATTCAAGAAGAAAACCCTGATTACAAAGGCGATCTTGGCTTCAAAGTGTTTAAACTGGACAGCTCCAACATCAAACGATGGGAGGCGGATTTTGATACGCTTGAAGCAGATCTTCTGAATGCCGTTGACTATATCAAACAGGATCGCTCCAGCGAGGATGTACTTTATGAGCTTCTTCTGAAATATGGCCTTGATCTAACCGTGCCGATTGAAACACGAAGCATTGCCGGAAAGACTGTTTACTCTATCGGTCTGGGCGCTCTGGTTGTTTGTCTGGACAAGGATATCAACATGGATGTGGTGAATGGCATTGGCGCATTGAAAGAAGAGCTTCAGCCTGAAATTATGCGCGTCGTGTTCAAGGATGACGGCTTCAAGGATGATGTTGTCAAAACCAATGCCCTGCAAACGCTCAAGCGTTACGGTATTGAAGATATCAAGAGCTTGTAAGGGGAGGGGTCGTCATGATAAATGGAAAAAAAGACCTTACAGTTTCTAGAATTGATCGCCAGAATATCCTGAATAACCCTTATGCTGTGCAGGAAATAGAGCGGGCTGTAGGCATTAATGGAATTCCTTTTGAGGGAAAACATGTGGTTCTGAAGGAACAGGTTGCACAATTTTTTGAGGTTACGCCCCGTACAATTGATAACTATATTTCAAAAAATGAAGGAGAGTTGGTTGGTAACGGTTATGTGGTTTTGACTGGTAAACGTTTGAAATCATTGAAAGATGCTATTTTGTCAACAGGTGTTAACGAAACTGATTTCGCTAACCTTAAAACTTCTCCTCAGCTAGGTGTTTTTGATATTCGGGCTTTTTTAAATATTGCCATGCTTTTATCAGAAAATGAGCGTGCACGACTTTTGCGTCAAACAATGCTTGATATCGTAATTGATACTATAAACCAGCGTACGGGTGGGGGCACAAAATATATAAACCAGCGCGATGAAGACTTTATTCATTCTTGGTTTGCCGAAGAAAACTATCGGAAGCAATTTACTGATGCACTGAAAGATTGTGTTGCTATGGGAAATTTTAAGTACCCTGTCTATACGAATAAAATATATGTCGCCATTTTTAAGGAAAATGCGGATGAATATAGAAAAATCTTAAATTTGCATAACAATGATAATACACGCGATACTTTTTACTCTGAAATTCTTGACCTGGTTTCTTCCTTTGAATGCGGACTTGCTGATGAAATACGCCGTAAAGCAACTGAAGCGGGGAGGTCTCTTTCTAGCTCCGAAGTGGACGCTGTATTCTCTGATTTTGAAAATAAAGCACATTGGCGACCTTTGATTGAAAAAGCAAGAAATAAAATGGCTAGCCGTGATCTGGCGTTTAGGGATGCTCTGCATCATCAGCTAAAGGAATACATAACTCCTATTCAGAAAGAAGATTTTGAACGATTTATAGGCGAAAAAAGCAAAGATCTTCAGGAACGATTAGAAGACGCTAAGGATGTTATGAAGCGCTTGAAGGAGAGAGAATAGATGACAATTTATCTCACTCTTGAACAAGCAAAAGAAACCCACGCTAAAACTATCGAAGTAAGTGGTGGTGGTGCTTTGGGGTTTCTTGATGTTCAACAGTTAGGCTCTGTTCTGGAGCATATACAGAATGATGATTATTATCCCGAGTTTGAAGATAAGTTAACGCATTTGTTTTTTGGTGCGTGCAAATTTCATTGTTTTCAAGATGGGAACAAAAGAATTGCCATCACACTGGCAGCCCAGATGTTACTTTTGAATGGCTATATGTATTGCTCTGGGAGCTTTTTAAGAAAAATGGAGAATGTCAGTTATCATGTGGCTTCTGGGGCTATTGATAAAGATCTCCTAAGGGAAATTATTGTGGCAGTCCTGAATGAGCAGGATGAAGAAGAAGACTTAAAATTAAAAATCCTGAATGCTATTCAGGGAGGTGCAGAATGAAGATTAAATTTGATCCAAACCAGAACCACCAGCGCCGCGCATGGGAATCTGCGGTTGATATATTTGAAGGTCAAGAGCTGAATAAAACCACGTTCTCAATGCCATCGCTCGCGGCGAGTGAGTTCGAGGCAACATTGACCAACCAAACGGACAAAGGTTTCGGTAACCGCCTACGTCTATTGGATGAAGAGATACAAGATAATGTTCGTAAAATCCAACTCAATAATGGGTTGAAGCAAACAAAAGAATTGAAAAGCCGTGACTTCACGGTTGAGATGGAAACAGGAACCGGAAAGACTTATGTTTATTTACGCTCAATCTTTGAGATGAATAAAAAATACGGGTTTACAAAATTCATTATTGTTGTGCCAAGCATTGCCATTAAGGAAGGTGTTTATAAATCTCTGCAAATGACAGAAACGCACTTCCGCGAACAATATGATAATGTGCCGTTTGATTATTTTGTTTATGACTCGGGCCGATTAGAGCAAGTCCGCAGTTTTGCTACGAATGATTATATCCAGATCATGGTGATCAATATTGATGCGTTCCGCAAAAGCTTTACCGATCCATCAAAAGAAACCAGCGCCAATATTATTCACCGTTGGAATGATAAAATGCAGGGCGTGCCGATTGATTTTATTAAATCCACCAACCCGATTGTGATTATTGATGAGCCGCAAAGTGTGGATACCACAGCCAAATCTGCTGAAGCGATCAAGTCGCTCAACCCGCTATGTACCTTTAGATATTCGGCCACGCATATTGATAAGCACAATATGCTTTATAAACTGGATTCTATTGATGCCTATGAGCAAAAACTGGTGAAACAGATTGAGGTCGCTTCTATTCAGGTGAAAGATGGACACAATAAGGCATATATCAAGCTTCTGGCCGTAGATAACAAAAACGGCCATCGCGCCAAGATCGAACTGGATATTCAGCAACAAGGCAATGTTAAACGCGCCGAGAAATGGGTTAAGCAAGGTGATGACTTGCTGAGTATTTCTGGCGGACGCTCTATTTATGACGGATATGTGGTCAATGATATTTACTGCGAAGAAGGCAATGAATATATCGATTTCACCAGTAAGCCAGATATTATTCGCCTGCATCACGCCATTGGCGATGTGAGCGAGGACGAATATAAACGTCTGCAAATACGCAAAACCATCGAAGAGCATTTGGATAAAGAGCTGAAACTCACCCCGATGGGCATTAAAGTTTTAAGCCTCTTCTTTATCGATAAGGTGGCAAATTACCGTGACTATGATGCGCCAGATCAAAAAGGCAAATACGCCATTATGTTTGAGGAAGAGTATGCCAAGGCGATCAAAAAGCCAAAGTATAACAGCCTATTTTCAGACATGGACACAGATAGCCTTCCTGAGATTGTTCACAACGGATATTTCTCTGGCGATAAAAACGGCTTCAAAGACACCAACGGTACGACCAAGGCTGATGAAGATACGTACAGCTTAATTATGAAGGACAAAGAGAAACTACTCAGCTTTGATTCAAAGTTGAAGTTTATTTTCTCTCACTCTGCCCTCAAAGAAGGTTGGGATAACCCCAACGTCTTCCAGATATGTACGCTGAATGAAACGAAGTCAACCATCAAAAAACGACAAGAAATTGGTCGTGGTCTTCGTATATCCGTCAATCAGGATGGAGAGCGTGTTCATGGATTTGACGTCAATACATTGACCGTCATGGCTAATGAATCTTACGAAGATTTTGTTGAAGGCTTACAAAAAGAGATCGAGAAAGAGGAAGGCATCAAATTCGGCGTTATCGAAGATCACAGTTTTGCCAATATCGTTATTGAAACAGAAACCGGCGAACAGACCTTCCTTGGCGCGGAGGCTTCTGAGGCGATCTGGAATGACTTACTGGAAAGCAAATATATCGATCAACGCGGCAAAGTCACAGATGAGCTGAAAAAGGCTTTGAAGGAAGACACTGTAGCACTTCCAGAGCAGTTTGAAGAACAGCGGGAAGCGATCACCGCAACGCTTAAGAAAATGGCTGGCGTCCTCAACATTAAGAACAATGATGATAAGCGCACAGTTCGTTTGAATAAGGCAGTATTTGATAGCCCTGAATTTAAAGACCTGTGGGATCGTATCAAATACAAAACCGTCTATAACGTCGATTTTGACCCAGACCAGCTTATTGAAAAATGCGCTGAGAGCATTCAGAAAAGCCTAATTGTAGGAAAAACTAAGTTCAATTACACACGCGCCAAAACTGAAATCAGCAAAGGCGGAGTAACCGTTACCCAAGCCCAAGAAAGCACCCATTTGTATGATGTTCGCGATTATCAGATACCGGATATTTTAAGCTACCTACAAAATGAAACAAACCTGAAGCGCCAGTCTATTCTTGATATCCTGATCAAGAGCGGTCGCCTAAACGACTTTAAGAATAACCCTCAGAAGTTTATTGATGAGGTGAAAGAAGTTATTAAGCGTGAAATGCGCCGATTTATCGTAGATGGGATTAAATACCACAAAATTGGTGACGAGCATTTTTACGGACAGGAGCTGTTTGAAAGCGAAGAACTGATTGGATATCTGAACAAAAACATGATTGAAGCAGATAAGTCAGCATATGATCATGTGGTCTACGATTCAGATATTGAATCAGGCCTGGCTCAGTCCTTTGAAAAGAATGATGAAGTAAAAGTTTACGCAAAACTTCCGGGCTGGTTTAAAATTGATACCCCGCTTGGATCATATAATCCTGACTGGGCAGTGTTATTTGAACTTGATGGTCAAGAGAAGCTGTATTTCGTTGTTGAAAGTAAAGGCACAGTTTTCGAAGATATGCTGCGCGATGTAGAGCAAGCCAAAATTCATTGTGGGCATGAGCACTTTAAAGCCCTTGGTGAAGATGCTCGCTATATGGTGGCGAGTAATTATGACACTTTTGTGGATCAGGCCATGTCTGAAAGGAATTAGAAAATGCTTGATCAATCATTCTCATCTGAAAATTTCCGAAAAATTTTCGACTACGAAAATAGGAAAGGTAACTACTTGGAAGATGAATTCTTTCCTGAAGTTGAGAAGATTACAAAACAAATCAAGGACGTCAGCGTCGCAATACGACAGCACAGGAAAACCAAGTCAAACACTTCTATTGAAGCATATGAAAAGAAAAAGGAAGAGCTATACAAAAAGAAGTTAAACTTAAAAGAAAAAAAAGAAAATTTACTTTCTAATGAACTTGAGCAAATTGCTTCTTCTATAACAGAAAAAAAATTTTCATTAGGCTTAAAGGAAATCGATGTTGGAAAAACAAAAAAAGCATACGGTTACGAAAAGAATGCCACTTCATACTTTGCTTTAAAGCAAATACAAAACAATCTTCGTAAGCTATATAAGGTTAAACAAGGAAACCGGCACAATATTGTATGTCAGCTTAGAGAAACTTTTTCTGATAAGCTACCTAAACATATTATTAGAACGGATATTTTAAGCTTTTACGAAAGCATCCCGAGGGGCCGTTTATTAAAAAAACTTAACGACGATCCGCTCCTCACGCTTACATCAAAAAAGATAATTCGTAGAATACTACACGAGTATGAGCAAATATCTGGAGAAAAATCAGGAATACCTAGGGGAGTTGGTATAAGCGCATATTTGTCAGAATTGTACTTAAGGAAGTTTGACGAAATAATTCTAAAATGCCCGCAGGTTTTATATTATGCTCGTTATGTAGATGATATTATAATTGTTTGCAGTGCAGATCCAAGTATTAGTGTGCATCGGAAATTGGCTTTTGTAAAAAAAAGCCTGAGCGATATTGGCCTAACTCTTAACAAAGAAAAAACACACACAAAATCGATCAATGGTACAGAACAAAAAACACTCGATTACTTGGGATATAATTTTACCTTTGGCAATGGCTCTGTTGAAATTAAGCTTACAAAGTCTAAAATTCAGAAATATAAGGACAAGATCGAACTTTCTTTTAAAGACTATCACAAAACAGTAAAATCTAATAAAAACAAATCAAAATCCATCCTATTGGAAAGAGTGCGTTTTTTAACTGGGAATACTCGGCTCGTTAACAACAAAAAGAACGCCGTTGTTGGAATATATTTTTCATGTTCTTTAATGAATAGTACATCCTGTCTTGATGAACTTGATAGTTTTTTAACTAACCAAATTAGTTTAATTGAAGATGAAAAGTTAAAAAGAACTCTTTCCGAATTATCCTTTAAGAAAGGCTTTAACGAAAAGAGATTTTTCAAGTTTTCAGCTAACGACTTTAAAAGAATAGTAAAGGTCTGGAAGCATGCGACGTAAAAAAATAAACCTTAAATATCGTAAAGAAAGGGCTGTTTTATCAGACGTTTTGCCCTTTGAGTTGCCTATAACTTTTACAAACAGACATTTCTATCACTTCCTTCTGGAAAACAAAGTGGAAATCAAAGACGGTAAAGTTTCATGGCTTAGTGGGTGCTCAACATTAGATCATATCGTTTGTTTGTTGTTTGATTTACCTAAAAACAACACTTTTCACAAAATAAAAAAATACATAGGCTCTGCTGAAAAGGAGTTCAATGTCTACAAGCTAAAGAAATTTGACTTGATACCTTTTGCTTATAAAATAAATCATAAAAAAGCAGAATTTCGAGAACTAACTGTTCCACACCCAAGGAGCCAGCTTGAGGTTGTTGATTTTTATGATACTTGCAAAGAAACGATTATCTATCATTGCTCTGGAAGTAATTTTGCTATCAGAAAACCTGTTAAGGTTACAAAATATAAATTCCACAAAGATCGCACCCATTATGCGAACTTATCTGAAGATGATCCTTTGATTGAAGAGGATGGTAAAGAATATGAAAATCTACGGTCTTTTTTCGTTTATCAGAATTATAGTAATATTTATAAGTTTTATGAATCGTACCAATATCACCGCTGTGAGAAAAAATATAATAGACTTCTAAAGTTAGATATCTCTAAGTGTTTTGATAGTATTTACACCCATTCATTAGCTTGGGCCACGATAGGAAAAACCTATGTCAAAGAGAACCTAGGGGCTAGTAAGGATACATTTGCTGGTAAGTTTGATCGTCTAATGCAAAATATGAACTACAATGAAACAAATGGCATTATAATCGGCCCTGAGTTTTCTAGAATTTTTGCTGAAATACTCCTTCAGTCGGTCGATAAAAAAGTCGAACTTCAGTTACATAACGAATATCAACTCAAAAATCGCGTTGACTATGAAATTTTTCGATATGTTGATGACTACTTCATTTTTTATAATGAAGAAGACGATAAAGATAAAATAACAGACACTCTGCAACATGCATTAAAAGAATATAAGCTGTATTTAAACTCCTCTAAGGCAATTATTTACGACAAGCCATTGATAACAGAAATTTCTATGGCTAAACAAAAAATCGCCAGTCTATTGGAAGAAAAAATAGTTTACCGGACAACCGAAGAAGGTGACGGTGACAATAAAATCATTAAAGGCTCTGTTCATATCAGGTCAGATAAGCTAATCACGCAATTCAAGACGATTATCAAAGAATGTAATGTGTCTTATAAAGATATGCTGAATTACAGTTTGGCTACTGTTGAAAATAAGTGTGATCGGATGCTTAAAAATTATTCCAAAACCACTGCTGAATACAGGCCTAAAAATCAAATTATACAGGCAATAATTTCAATTTTAGATTTTGCTTTTTTTATTTACTCTGTTTCTCCTAAAGTTAATACAACTATTCGGCTGTGTAGAATTATTCGTATATTCTGTACCTTCTTGAGCCCCAAGAATATTAATTCAGAGCACAGACACCTAATTTACAAGAGCATCTACGACAATGCTTGCTTTATTTTAGATAAAAATAAAAGCAGTGAACATACACAAGTAGAAACCCTATATTTATTAGTCACTCTAGCCGAATTGGGAAAAGATTATTGGTTAGAAGAAGATGTTTTAGCTCGCTATTTTAATATAGAAAAAGCAAATGAAAAATATCAAAGCAAATCAAAGTTAAACTATTTATCATACACGGTTCTTCTATTTTATATGAGGGACAAAGTTAGATACATTGGCCTTCGGAATTATATTGAAAATGAGATCAAGAGATATTTTTCTGAAAACAAAGCCCTAATTGGTAAAAAAGCAGAACTAACAATGCTTTTATTTGATACATTGTCATGCCCGTTCGTTTCTGGTTCAACAAAAAAATACTTGCTGGCTCTATACGATATTCAGGAAGATACTGATCAGAATAATATTCTTAACTTTCGAAATAAAGAGGGGCAAAAACACCTATGGTTCACTACCTGGCAAAACTTTAATTTTGGAAAAGAGCTGGACACAAAACAAAGTCAGGAAGTATATTGAGTATTCACGCTTCGCTTAGCAGGTAATGGTTGTATGCAACCCACACACATGCGTGAGTTTTATTTTTGAATGAAACCGAAAATAAGACACAAGAGACGGTCCAAGCGAACCGTCTTTTTTTATTCAAACATATAAATTTCAGATTCTGCCTCTCTACGCCACATAAGCCCATTTAGCTTAGTACTCCTGCCCAGACATAGCGCATGAATTGATCTGCTGCTTTGGTGTATTCATCTAGGCTTTATATTGTTATCTATTCAACCTCTTTCTTTAGTTTGTCATAATCAGCGATTGCATCAATGGTCTGGGCGATGATGTGTTTGAGTTTGGTTGTTTCTATGCCAGATATTGAGGCTGTGGTTATAAGGTCATCATCTGTTATATTTCTACCTTTGCCGTTCACCATTGCTGTTTGTTCGCCGTTGATACCTTCAGACGGCGTTAAGTCATAGGCTGGTGTCATCTTTGCTCATCAATCATAAATGAGAAGTTTTTGCTATGATCATCTTTATTGCCAGACTTTACGTTAAAGAACATTAATCTAACCATTTTTTCAACTTCTCTAACGTCTTTAGTTAAACGCAAAGTTAGTTTGATTAAATTCTCATAATCAAGGGTAGGGTAGCGGTGCGAGGCGTGTAATAAGCCACAAGCAGTGTGTATGTGTATTTTCCCGTTTTTAGAACGGTCAAATCTTTTAACCCCAAAATGCCCTTTGCTGTTCTTTGATGGAAATAAATGCGTGTCTGGCATTTCTATACCAGCGTTTTTTGCCATGATGGAATAAAAATATTCTATTAGCCCGATGTTTTCTTTATCTAATGATGAGTCAAACTTAATTAGCCACGGGGTGTAATTTTCTTTATGTTCATAGCCGTGGATTATGCTTTTTTTGTCATCTGATACAAGGGCGACTATTTTGGGCCTTGCACCACCAGATGAGCCATTTAGGTTTAATAGTGCGTCTAATACTTCAGAGCTTTCTCCTTGCAAAATCTTATTGGCTTCTAACCCTAGCTCATCAAGATTGAGAGCGTTGTTGTAAAGTTCTGAGCTGCTTTCTTCTGCTGGTTCATATTCTAA
>QKFK01000169.1 GCA_003252195.1 Rhodospirillales bacterium | reverse complement strand
TATCCCTATCAGAGTCGTTGTAGACTACAACGTTGATAGGCAGGGTGTGTAATTGCAGCAATGCATTTAGCTAACCTGTACTAATAACTCGACAGGCTTGATTGCCATACGTATGAATAAACTCATATAAAACAGTTAGCCCATTAAAAAATATAAACTTTGAAACCTTTACAGATGATGAGTTGGTGATTATAGCGAGAAAGAAACACTCGATCCCATCTCGAACTCGAAAGTGAAAATTCTTAGCGCCGATGGTACTTTGTCTTAAGGCACGGGAGAGTAGGTCGTTGCCAACTCTTCTAAGTACAAAATCAACTCTTACAAATAACTAACTTATTTAACCTCTCTGAACCAAAAGTTCAGAGGTTTTTTATTGCCTTCTTATCTGCAAATATATGCAATATTGAGCTCTAACAGTGCTCTGAGTGTGATAATCCTACACTATTACTCTTTGTGACCTCATACACGATAACCTTAATTAATGTCCCCTACGAATAAATTATAGTTCATTATCATAATAAATAGCAAAAGTACTACTGGTTATAATTAATGCTTTGATTTTGTCTATTTTGTGATAATATATGATTATATTACGATTGTTACATCAATATATAAGGTGGTATCTATGGCAGAAAATAAGAACAAGAAAAAAGCTAACAGGTTAGCCATGAGTGCTCTTACGGCTTCTATGACTTTTGCCTCAATATTTGGTGGAGTTAAAGATGTTTCAGCACAAAATAAAGTTGCCAAAGATAATAACAATGATGCAACTAAAATAGAAAATGTATCAGCTCAGACAAATAAAGCTACGGATGGTGCTTATGTTGTGAGTGAGCAAGACATTTCTAATGCTGAATTAGTTCCCGAGTCTAATGCTATATATACCGATGGGTATGCAAGAAATATCTCTAACATTGTGGTTAAATATCTTGATCAGCTAGAAAAACAGCTTGCTAATGCGGATTTGACTAGTTTGCAATCAATATATGATCACACCAACGAAGTTGTTTACTTGAATGCTGACCCAAGAGTAAAGATTGTAGATCTAGATAATGTTATATCTGGTGTTATTAAGAGTAATCCTGCCAAATATAAGAACTTATCACAAGTAAATACTAACGTCTTTAAAAGAGACTTGTTTGATGTTCGCAATGTAACTAATAAAGAGAATAAAAGCCAAATATTATATTCTAAAGGCAATAGAATAGAACTCTCAAAACAATATGGCTTTAATTTACCAACCACCTTTATTCCATCGGCTAATAGAAGCCTATATTACAATCCATTTGGCTCATTAGAGGGGGCACAAGGCTTTTTGCAAGGATTAGAAATTTTAGAAAAGCAGGCGGATGAACATGGAGGTAAGATCCCATCAGATGTTTATTTGCAATGTAGCTTAGGTGGTAAAGATAAAGCTGAAATCTATAATTTTATATATGCTAATAAAGATAAATTCCCTAATTTGATGGAGATTTCTAAAGAGCGTTTTTCTAGTCGTATGGATGCTGATAGGCTTGATCCTTTGGGAGATCATATTAATCGATTGTCAAAATACACATTGCTTGACCCAGCTAGAGATATGGCATTTGCTTTTGACTTTGATAAAACAACCTCTGCATATGAGGGGGAATTATCTGTTGAAAATACATGTAAGGTTTTAGCTGATCACTTTAATACATTACACAATATGGGAAGCTTCTCATTACCAGAGGGTAAGGAGAAAAACCCTGATGCTGTTAAGATGGGCAAAGGTGAGGCTTTTACTGGTTTTTATTATACAGATAAAGACGGTCAAGAGCTTCCTAGAAAGTTTAGAGAAGATTTGGTGCCAGAGATTGTATGCTCTGCAACGTTAGAGAGCCCAGATAAGGCTGAGTATAACAAGCAACTTGCACTTCAAAGAACTATTAAAGTTAATCAAGAAATGGGAAAATATTTTTCTTCTCAGGGTAATGGTGAGATGGCTAAATTATTTAGCAATAGGGTAGCTAGTTATAAGCTTAGTCTTAAAAATTCAGATTATAGTATGTTTGATAATAAAGATGGTACATCTAAGCTATTAACCGCTGGTGATACTATTCAAGCTAACCCAAGAATTTCAATTGCCCATATTGATGAAATACAAAGAGCAGATGTGAAATCTGGTATTCCAACTAGTATATCTGCATTTTCATGCAATATAGGTAACGAGCGTTTTGCTCTTAAAGGCACATATGAAGATGTGTTAAAGCATGATTTGCAAGTAGATAAAACTTGGTACGCATTGCAACGTCTGGATAAAATGCAGGCTGCTATAGTTAATAAGGAAGAAACTCGCAGAGAAACTTCAAGCTATACAGAGTCAAATAAAGATAAAATTGACGCTATCATGAAGGCTAATCAGAATAAAACAACGGATGCTTCAAAAGCTGCAATATTAAATGCTCAAAAGCAAAGATAGTAATAGCCTTAGATAAATTAAAGGGAGTTTGATAACTCCCTTTTTTAATGCTACCTATTTTGCTGATTTAGTTATCACGAAGCTCGTGAAATCTGACATTTATAATGGCTCGTGCTTATGTAGCAAGTAGGTGAAAGTATGTGTTTGATATTATCCGAGCATGTGTAAGGTTGAAGGCTCTCTTTTGACAGCATGTTTATATTTAACTGCAGGTTTGCCAAATAGCATTACATATTCAATTTCATGATCTTCTGGGATATTAAGATGTTCTTTGATTTCTGGCATAATATCTCTGTATAGATGTGTTACGATACCATTCCACAATGTGCCAAGCTTTAAGCTGTTAGCTAATAACTCAAAATATGAAAGGGTAATAACGGCATCTGTATGGGCGTATGTGTAATTCTTTGGTGAATGCGCAATAATCATATGTGGTGCACCAAGGAATAAGCGATCAAATTTTAATCTGCGCCATGCAGTTGACATGTGTGAGAAATTAAATCCGTGAGATTTTAATCTTGTACCCTCAAGTTTCCCATAAGTTATATCGCGGATTTCATGCATTTTATCTTTGTTGTCAACTACAGTGTAATGTACGGTGCGGCAATTTTTAGCTGATGGAGCATATAAAGCATCATTGCAAAGTTTTTGCAGAACATCTTTATCAAGATTATGGTTTTTATAACGGCGAACAGAGCGACGAGTTTTAATTAATTGAGCAAATTCCTCAGAGTCAACTTTAGCTTCTCTAGCTAGTTCTAATTCTTGTGGGTCGTTTTCTAATATAGATAATGCACCAGTTGGGCAAACCGCAAAGCAATGTTGGCACTCAATACAGAAGTTGTCGTTTCTTAATTTAGGATATTCATCAAGTTTAATTAAAGATAATGGGCAATCATTTGAGCATAAGCCACATTTAACGCATTTATCTTCATCTACAACAAACTTAACATCTTTATCTAAAGCTTCCATACTAGCCTCCCTTATTTCCTATGTTGATGCGAATATAAGGTTATTGTGAAGATATGGCAACCTTAAGTTTGTTATAATTTGTTCATTGACTTTTTGTCTAAATTGTCTAGTATTAATGGGTTATGTAAGAATATTTTAACGGGGGAAAGATATGGAAAATTATGAAAAGTTAAAAGAGCAATTATCGCAAATCACTACGATTGAAAGAATAGCATCAGTTTTATATTGGGATATGGATGTTTCTATGCCACCTAAAGGACTAAACAATCGTGCTGCTCAATTATCTTTTTTAGATGTTCAAAAAAACCGTATCTATAAGAGTAAGGAATTTGCAGAAAATTTAGCAGCTGCTGAAAAAGAAGTAGCCGCGAACGGAACTGATTGGGACAAAGCTAACTTTAAGATTGCTCAAAGACGCCATGCTTATGAAACTGCGGTGCCAGAAGAATTTGTTAAAGAATTTGCTGAGGCAAAGGCTGTTTCTAACAATGTATGGAAAGAAGCAAGAAAGAAAAATGATTTCCAGATGTTTTTACCTCATTTAGAAAAGATGTTTTCTCTCACTAAAAAGAAAGCAGACATTTTATCGGTAAAGCTAGGCATTGAACCATATGATGTGTTGTTAGGTGAGTTTCAACCAGGGTTAAAAGATGCCGATGTTGCCCCAGTGTTTGCGGATTTGAAAGAGTTTTTGCCAAAGTTTTATAAAGAAGTTGAGGCAAAGCAAGCCAATATGGATAAACCTGTGTTTGAACCAATCTACGATGTTGAAAAACAAAAAAGACTATCTCGCTTGGTTTCTAACAAAATGGGCTATGATTATAATAAAGGTTCATTAGCTGAGAGTGAGCACCCATATACATGCGGTGAAGATCCAACCGATGTTAGAATTACAACCCACTACCATCTTGATAATCCACTAGATACTCTCGGTTCAACAATCCACGAAGCTGGACATGCAATCTATCAACAAGCATTGCCAGATAGCGATCAGCCTGTTGCCACAGCGGCAGGCATGGCAATCCATGAGAGTCAATCATTGTTAGCTGAGAATTGCTTTGGTAAAAGCAAAGAATATGCTGAATATTTATCAGCTGTAATGCAAAAGGAATTTGGTGAAGATAAGAACCTAACTCCTGAGGCTATCTATGCTACTTTTAACAAGCAAGAAAAAGGCTTGATTAGAACCCAAAGCTCCGAGGTGACATATCCATTACATGTGATTATGCGTTATGAAATCGAGAAAGATATCATTGAAGGCAAAATGGAATGTAAAGACATGCCTAAAATCTGGAATGAGAAAATGAAGGAATATTTGGGTGTTGAGCCAAAGAATGATGCTGAAGGTTGTATGCAAGATGTGCACTGGAGCGAGGCTTTGATTGGTTATTTTCCTAGCTATTCATTAGGTGCGATTGTAGCGGCTCAAAAGTTAGAAGCAATTAAAGAGCAATGCCCAGATGTTATGGAAAAGGCTAAAAAAGGTGATTTAACCCCAATGTGCGAATTTACTAAAGAAAAAGTTGGTAAATATGGTGCTAGCTTAGATTTTGCAGATTCTGTAAAAGCTGCAACTGGCAAACCATTTAGCGCAGATGCTTATAAAAGATACCTAAAGTCAAAGTTTTTAGGCGAGAATGATAACGTTAAAGAAAAAACCATTAATCCAGCGTTGATAAAAGGAAAAAATGGTAGATAAATTAAAAGCCCCGTTTATAGCGGGGCTTTTTTTTGGTTATGGATAGATGTTGCATGTGCTTGGAGTAGTAGTTCTTGCGTGAGCAAGCAAAGCACGGTTGCAGTGTAATTCTAGGCGATGCTTAGGAAATAAATTCCTGCAAAGATAACTAATGCAAACATATATCTGATTGCCAAATATTTATCTATATTATGTCGCTCAAAATATTGAGGGAATAATCTGCCAAATAATAGTCCTGATGATAAAAGCATAAAAGGTTGAATGCCACCGATTAAAGAAACATGGGCGGCGGTAGGGGCTAAGGATAAAGCAATCACAAATAAAGAAGTTGCGATTAAGTCACATGATTGCTGGAGCATGTCCCATAATATGGCAACACCACGAGAAGTCTTAAATACCTCTATTACTTTGCTGCGAGCTTTTTTAGATGCTATTAACCAGAAGATATCTCCAGCTAACCAGCCACATAATATCCAAAAAGAAACCTGATACCACTTAACGCTATCAGCAAATATTCTTAAAATAACTGTATGGGTAGAAAATAGAACGCAAGCGAGCAATAAAAGCAAAAACGGCTTTAGATTAAACTTGGCTTCTTTGAACTCCCACATCATGCCAATAGAGCCTGTTATAATGACTATTCCTGCGATAATTTCTTTGAATGACAAACTCTCCTGCAAAAACACCCATGCGATTATAGAGGTGAAAAACGGGATTATCTGGAATATGGGTAGAGACGTGCTTACATCATTTTCTGATATAGCAACAATATAGGGAATGAGGGTTACCATATATAATAACCCTGTCATGAATATAGCAGCGGCTTCAATGGTTTTTACATCTAGTACATCTGGGGCAAATAAATATATTAAGCTAATAAATAGGGCGTTGCTAAAGGTGCTAAAAGCAATGCAAGCTGAGGCATGCCCCATAAAGTAGCGACGGGCTACAAATTGGTCTACATAGTTTGTCCCCGTCCAAAAGAATTGAGGGATTATTGCGGCAATTAGCCATGAACTCATAAAGCACCTTCGTTGTGTTTTGTTGCAAAATCATCTGCCAATAAGAGCTATGTAGCCTAGTATAATTGAAGTGTCAATAAATAGAAGGAGGCTATTGTTTTTAAGCAAAGCCTCCTACTAATTAAGTTGATGAAAGTTTATCTGAAAGCAAACATTTCATAATGAAGTTTGCTAGATGGTACGGACAAACTCTTTAATATTTGTTTGGTGTATTTTAATAAGCCTTTAGGACCACAGAAATAAACCTCAGCAGATGAAACTTTATCACCTAGAGTTTCTTGCAATAAGTCTGTAGTCAAGGCTTCACCCTTGGTTGATGCTAACGGAATAAAGTTTAGGTTTTTAGCTTTTGCCAATGCTTCAATTTCGCTCACATCAGGAATTTGTTCATCTCCATGATAAAGATAGAAGAAGCTGGTGTTAGGGTTGCTTGTTTCAGCATCTTTTAACCATGACAAAAATGGTGTAATTCCAACGCCACCTGCAATCCATACTTCAGGAGATGAAGTTTTTTGGCGGTTAAATTTACCATAAGGAACAACCACTTCTAACTTCATTCCTGATTTAAGTTCTTCAGCTAGCTTGCGAGTGTAATCACCACAAATGCGGATTACAAAACGTAAGT
>QKFK01000050.1 GCA_003252195.1 Rhodospirillales bacterium | reverse complement strand
GCAAGCATAGAACATTTTCTTTTCGGCTTTTGCCCCTAATGAAAGACTTGTCTCATAAGCTTGATTAACCGATTCTCTAGCCATTTTAACAATCGGCATAGACATAGAGGCGATTCTTTTGGCTGTTTTAATCGCATCGTTCATAAGCTCTGTTAAAGGCACGGTTCTTGAAACTAGACCAGCTTTTTCTGCCTCGTCAGCCTCCATAGAGCGCCCTGTTAAAATCATTTCGGTTGCTTTTGCCTTGCCCACGAATCTAGTCAATCTACCCGCCCCACCCAAACTTGGGAGCATTCCTAAAGTAATTTCTGGCTGACCAAAAACAGCATTATCTGCGCCAATGATAAAAACCCCTAACGCAAAACCAGCAACAGCGGCAATAACAGGCTTAGAACATTTACTTAAATATTCCCAATCTTCACCCATAAAACCTGCATTATATACGTCTGAGAAATCTTTACCAATAACCTCATTAATATCGATTCCAGCGGCAAATGCTTTATCATTACCTGTTAAGATTATTGCTTTAATATTTTCATCTTTTTCAAATTCTTTAAGCTGAACATTAAGCTCTTTTATCATAGCAACATTAACCGCATTCAAAACTTTAGGGCGGTTTAATTTTATAATTCCTACAGAGCCTTTAGTCTCAACTAAGATATTCTTATAATCCATGTATATTAATCCTGAACGCTAAACTTAACCACCAATGGTGGCTTAGGTGATGAAAACTCAATATTCAAACTCTCGCCTTCTCGCTCAAAGGAGAGTCCGTCTTTATCTTTTTGCTTCCAGCCTAATTGTGGAAGTGTTTCTTTATAAAATTTAATTATTTGTGTTTTATTACTGCTTTGAGAATCCGCATATAATTCAACAATTCTGCCTTTTTCACTGTCAAAAGCTAATGTTTCATCTTTAAGCTGGATTAAACCCTCCATCAAAGGAAAATCCTCAAGCCCTTCCATAAAACCAGCTGTTGCTTGCTCGGCAGTTTCATCTTGTGCAAAAGACACAGGTGTATTCGCCACACAAAGAATGGTGAATATAGTAGCCACAAATAATGTTTTAATAAAACTAGTCATGGCTACAGGTTATATCACTTTTGTAATTTTTCACAATAAAAAGTAGAGCGACCACCTTGAGTAATTCTTTTTATACCCCCTGTTTTGGATATATCGCAGGTGCAATTAGGGCATCTTTGCCCCTCTTTACCATAAACTTTATGCGAGTTTTGAAAATATCCAATCTCGCCATCTGGTCTTTTATGGTCCTTTAGGGTTGAGCCTCCCGCTTCAATTGCTTCTCTTAGAACCTCTTTTATTTCTATCACCAATTTTTCAGCTTCTTTTAAGCTAATTTCATTGCAAGCCTTAAGCGGTGAAATCCCTGAACGATATAACGCCTCGCATACATATATATTGCCCAGCCCTGCAATAATTTCTTGGTTTAATAACCCTAATTTAATTGGCACTTTTCTATCTTTTAGATGGCTTAAAAGTTTTTTAGCATCATACGAATCTTCTAACGGCTCTTCTCCCATAGCACTAAAATATTTTAATGAAGCGAGCTTTTCACTATCACAAATATCTACCAGCCCGAATCTTCTCGCGTCATTATAAACAATTGAAATACCGTCATCAGTTTCTAAAATTACATGGTCATGCTTAAGCAATTCCACAGGTTTCTCAGAATGAATTCCGATTCTACCAGACATGCCTAAATGCCAAATAATGGTTTTATTATTACTTAAATTAATGAGTAAATATTTTGCTCTTCTACCAAGGCTTTGAATAACCGCTCCAACCGCGTCTGACTCCAGATTAACAGGCACTTGCACCCGCAAATCACGACGGCGAACTTTTATATTTTCTATCTTTTTATTTAATAATACTTTTTCCAAACCTCGTTTTACGGTTTCAACTTCTGGCAATTCAGGCATTGTTTTCTCTCTTTTATAAAATATTTAAGCTTGCGAGACTCGCTTTTGCATATATAGTCTATA
>QKFK01000052.1 GCA_003252195.1 Rhodospirillales bacterium | reverse complement strand
TCAATTTCAAAATCTTCGGTTGCCATTAAAGCTTTATATTGCTTAATAAGGTTAGCCTCTGGTTCGGTTAAGATGCGAATAAAATCTTCTCTTGTAAGAGCCCTTAATTCTACACGTGTTGGTAAACGACCCTGTAACTCTGGTAATAAATCAGAAGGTTTTGATAAATGGAAAGCACCAGAACATATAAATAAAATATGATCTGTTTTTACCATTCCATGCTTAGTAGAAACGGTTGTGCCTTCAATTAATGGAAGCAAATCTCTTTGCACGCCTTCGCGGGATACATCGCCCCCTCTTCTTTCTTCTCTAGCGCAGATTTTATCAATTTCATCGATAAATACGATGCCATCATTTTCAACAGACTTTAGAGCTGTTTTTATAACAGTTTCTTCATCAAGAAGCTTGTCGCTTTCTTCGGCAATCAAGATGTCATATGAATCTTTAACCTTCATTTTCTTGGTTTTATAATTGCCACCCATGCCTTTGCCTAAAAGGTCGCCTAAATTAATCATGCCCATTTGTGCACCAGGCATTCCAGGGATATCAATCGTTGGCATAGAAGATGATGAGTTATCTAAAATTTGCAACTCAATATCTTTTTCATTCAACTCACCTTCACGAAGCATTTTTCTAAATTTTTGCTTAGTGTCATCAGATGCGGTTGCCCCAACTAAAGCATCTAAAACGCGCTCTTCGGCAGAAAGTTCGGCTTTGGCTTTAACCCCTGCTCTAAGTTTTTTGCGAGTGATATTGATAGAAATTTCTACCATATCACGAATAATGCTTTCAACATCACGACCAACATAGCCAATTTCTGTAAATTTAGTTGCTTCAACTTTAATAAAAGGAGCTTGAGCTAGCTTGGCTAAACGGCGAGAAATCTCTGTTTTACCCACGCCAGTTGGTCCAATCATAAGAATGTTTTTAGGCAAAACTTCTTCTCTTAAATCATCGGCTAATTGCATTCTGCGCCAACGGTTACGTAAAGCAACTGCAACGGCTTTTTTTGCTTCTTTTTGCCCAATGATAAAGCGGTCTAATTCAGATACAATTTCTCTAGGGCTAAATGATGGTGTTGTCATACTCATAGTTTTTCAATCACAATGTTATGGTTAGTGTAAATACAAATATCTCCGGCGATATTCATGGCTTTTTTAGCAACGTCTTCCGCGCTTAGGCTATCTATGTCAACTAAGGCTCTAGCAGCAGATAAGGCAAAAGAACCACCAGAACCAATACCAATAAGTCCATCTTCTGGTTCTAAAACATCGCCATTACCTGTTATAACAAAAGAAACATCTTTATCTGCTACAGCCATTAAAGCTTCTAGTTTTCGTAAATATTTATCTGTACGCCAATCTTTAGCCAGCTCAACGCAAGCACGGGCTAATTGGTTAGGATATTTTTCTAATTTGGCTTCTAAACGCTCAAACAAGGTGAAAGCATCCGCAGTAGCCCCAGCAAAACCAGCTATTATATCGTTGTTAGCCCCTAGCCTTCTAACTTTACGGGCGTTAGATTTCATAACGGTATTGGCAAAAGTTACCTGTCCGTCACCTGCAATTACTACTTCGCCGTTTTTGCGAACAGATAAGATAGTAGTGCCTCTCCATTTTATAGAATTTTCTTCCATTTAATTTTCCTTAGTTGGCGTGAGG
>QKFK01000087.1 GCA_003252195.1 Rhodospirillales bacterium | reverse complement strand
ATGGTTGATGGCGTAACCACTAACCCTAGTATCGTTGCTAAATCTGGTCGTAAATTCGTAGATTTAATTAAAGAAATTTGCGCAACAGTCCCTGGTCCTGTTAGTGCCGAAGTAACTGCACTTGACTATGACACAATGATGAAAGAAGCAGATGTGCTTCGTAAAATTGCTAAAAACGTAGCAATTAAAGTCCCACTAACTGTTGACGGACTTAGAACATGTAAACGCCTATCATCAGAAGGAACTATGGTTAATGTTACTTTGTGCTTCACCTGTGGGCAAGCAATTCTAGCCGCCAAAGCAGGTGCAAGTTTTGTATCTCCTTTTGTGGGTAGATTAGACGACTTGGGTGTTGACGGCATGCAATTAATTGATGACATCGTTGGCATTTATGAAAATTATGACAATTTTAAAACCGAGGTTTTAGTTGCCTCAGTTAGAAGTGTAGAACATGTTGTAAGCGCTGCTCGTTATGGTGCAGACGTTATTACTTGTCCTCCTTCAATCTTGCGTCAACTATACGCTCACCCACTTACAGAAAAAGGCTTAGCCTCATTTGCTAAAGATTGGGAAAAAACCGGACAATCAATTTTATAAACAACTATGATAACAGGGGGTAGCAATACCCCCTTTTTACTTTTATGCCACATCAAGAAATTATATATAATTGTGATAACACCTGCTTAGCCACCATTAAACAATGGCAAAGCTGGTTATTGTCTGAAAAAAGAGTATCTCCACATACCGCAGATGCTTACTTTAGAGATTTGGCAAACTTTATAGATTTTTCTTCAAATCACATTGGCGAGAAATGCTCTATAGATACATTAAAGAATTTTTCTATTAAAGATTTTCGTTCATATATGAGCCACCGTAGCTCAGAAAAAATTAGCCGAGCATCACTTGCTCGCAACCTATCTACCGTGCGTAATTTTTATAGATGGTTAGCAAAAAACAATATCCTAGAAAACCAAGCCATTCAAACCTTGCAATCTCCTAAAGTGCCAAAAAAGCTCCCTCGCTCATTAAACGCTGAAGATATCTTCAAGGCGTTAGCCACCTTAGGCGAATTATATGACGACGCATGGCAGGGCAAAAGAGACAGAGCCTTAATCTTACTTTTATATGGTTGTGGGCTTCGTATAAGCGAGGCGTTAGGCCTAAAAGGTGGCGACATCGTTTCAGGCGGAACCTTACGCATCCTTGGTAAAGGTGGCAAAGAAAGAATAGTCCCCATGCTACAAATCATCAAAGAAGCCGTTGATGATTATAAAGATTATTGCCCTTATGAAATCAAAGATAATGCAAATTTATTTTTAGGGGCTAGAGGCGGAGATTTAAACCCAGGGGTCGTGCAACGCCAAGTTCGCAAAATCAGAGCCTTATTAAGCCTACCCGAAAGCGTTACTCCGCATGCTTTGCGACACTCCTTTGCCACACACTTGCTAGAAGAAGGTGGCGACTTACGCACTATTCAAGAATTATTGGGGCATTCATCTCTAGCCGCCACACAGCGATATACCGCGGTTGATTCTGAGCGGATTAAAAAGGTTTATAATGAAGCACATCCCAGAGCTAAAGGTGAATAATGAGCAAGGCAATTGTATGGTTTAGAAATGATTTAAGAACTTATGATAATCCTGCATTATTTAATGCTTCATC
>QKFK01000074.1 GCA_003252195.1 Rhodospirillales bacterium | reverse complement strand
ATGGCAATGGCTGATGAAATCGCCAAAAAAGCTGGTATGAGCACAAGATGGATATCTTACACAGAAGTGAGCCAAGGTAAAATATATGCAACAATTGAGAAAAACCTAAATGATATTGATTACGCAGAAAGAATTGTAAATTATGTAATTATATTATTAGCCATTACTATATCTATGTTATGGACAAGACGAGATATTGACGCTCAAAATGTCGAGCTACATGCTGTAGTTAGAGAAGTTACTAATGACTCTGTTGTCATAACAGATAAAAAAGGATTTATAATATCCAGTAACAGAGCCTTCACTCAAATGATGGGATACTCGCCGAAAGAAGCTGAAGGATTAACTTTTGATAAGTTTTATGCAAACAAAAGTGACATAGCTAGAAAAAAAGACCTTCTTGAAATTGCCAAAGAACGTGGTCATTGGAAAGGAGAGCTATGGAAAAGACGCAAAGACGGGGTTGCCATACCAACCATAACGACAATTAGCTTTATAAGCAGCTGGAAGAAAAGCCGAGGTTTCTTTGTAGAAATCAGCACCGATATATCTAACTTCAAAGAGACAGAAGCAAATCTAAAGGCAGAGGCCAATCATGACCCATTAACAAGAATGCCAAACAGATTGCTATTTGAAGACAGATTCGATATGGCGATTAAGCATGCAAAACGAGAAAAAAATAAATTTGCAGTTCTTTACATCGACTTAGATAAATTTAAACCAATAAACGACGAATATGGGCACGAGGCTGGAGATATTGTACTTTGCGAATGCTCTAAACGCATGTCAGATAACTTAAGAGACAATGACACAGTTGCCAGAATTGGTGGCGATGAATTTGCGGTTATACTTGAAAATATCAAAACAAAGAACGATGTGGACAACATAATTAAAATTCTAGAAAAACAAATATCTCGTGACATCAAGCTTCCAGATGGCTACACTGTAAAGGTTGGGGCAAGTTTTGGTTATGCCATTTATCCAGATGACACTAAAAGTCCAGCTGATTTAGTTAAAATAGCAGACCAAAATATGTATAAGAATAAAAAACTAAACGGGGGAAGTGTATAGCATGGTTGAATATGATGATATACTAACTCAATTAGAGAATATTTTCTCTAATTATGAAGAGAATGGCCAATCTGAAAATTCAGAGACAAATTCACCTCAGAATATTTTTGAAAGCATTCTAAATGGCAACTTGCATATGCAAGAAAGCTAACCTTATAATTCACAAAACAAAATAACAAATCTCGGTAGCTACATAATTTAGCTATTCGTTTTGATATAGATTATTGCAAATTTACCAGAGAAGAAACCTAGCTGGAAGAATTTTAAGAAAATATTATAAATGCTAGCGCAATCATCAAACATACAGCTAGCATATGTTATTTAACAATATCTCTATCCTTCTAATATTATTTTATATTGTTCTGCTCCAACTCTCTTTTCTACAGCTTTGTAATACATCTCTTCATATTTAAGAGCAGAACGTTGCCATGTAAATCTTTTGCCCATTGCATTCTTTATAAGCTTATACAGATGATCTTTACGGTTATAATAGGTATACATAGCCCAACCAACAGTATTATAGATTGCATCAGCTGTAAGGTCTCCGAATTTAAAACCATTACCCTCACCTGTTTGCTCATCATAATTATCAACCGTATCATTTAACCCACCAGTAGCTCTCACAATAGGCAAAGTGCCATAACTAAGACTATACAGCTGATTAAGCCCACAAGGCTCAAATCTTGATGGCATAAGAAAGAAATCTGCTCCAGCTTCAATTTTATGCGCTAAGCTTTCATTATACCCTATATGGCAAGCAACTTTATGAGGATGCTTTACTGCAATATTAGGAAAGAAGAAATGTGTCCATATTTCACCTTCACCAAGAATAACAAGCTGCATATCATAGTTAACAAGCCTATAAATAGCTTCAGCAACCACATCAACACCTTTTTGCTTAGCAAGTCTACTCACTATAGCCACAACTGGCACATCTGCCCTTTCTGGCAAACCGAACGTCCTTTGCAAATCCCTTTTACATGATTCTTTACCACTTAAATCATAGATATTATAATTGGCACATATTTTTTTATCTATTTCAGGATTCCAAATAGAATAGTCAATTCCATTAACTATCCCATACAAGTCGCCAGATCTATCATTTATAGCTTTTTCTAATCCACAAGCATATTCTTGAGTTTTAATCTCATCGGCATATCCATTGCTAACTGTATTAATGATATTTGCATTATAAATACCATCTCTTAGCATATTCACATTGCTATCATACTCAGTACCAAGAAAATAAGGATAATCGCCCAAATAAAAACTTCCTTGGTGTTGCATATTATGTATTGTAAGTAGCGAAGCAGTATCTTTAAAAAAGTCGTCGTAACGATGTGTACTATTTAGCATAGTTGCTATAGGCGATGTGTGCCAATCATTAACATGGGCAACATCTGGCCTAAAATTTATCATTTTGCATAAATCTAAACACGCTTTAGAAAAGAAGGCAAAACGAGCATAATTATCTCCATACCCTTCCCCATCAGAACCACTATAAGGGCCTTTTCTGCCAAAATAATTTTCATAATCTATGAAATAAACATCAATATTCGTGTTAGGAAGTTTACATGTTTTAGCACCACACCAAAGTTCCCCAAGCGAGCCCATATTAACACCTAATGGACCACCGACATTTTGCAAATTCCACTTATTAGCATCTATTCCATAATATCGAGGAAGTACAATTTTTACATTATGACCTAATTTTTCTAACTCTTTTGGTAATGCACCTACCACATCTGCCAAACCACCAGTTTTGATAAAAGGAACAGCTTCTGATGAGGCGATCAATATATTTAATTTTCTTGGCATAAATTATCTCATGTATGATAAAAGCTTTTATTTCTACCGTATAAAACAACACTTCATACTTTGTTTTACCAGATAAAAATATTACGATTTTCTACATATTATCACATTTAGTGTATTTTTATACAATTTTTCTGATTAACGTCTTAAATATAAGATTAGACAATCGCACTTAATATAAGTTCAATATTTTAACCATATACGATAAAACGTAATTGTGTATACGAACCAATTAATAGAAGCAGTAGCAAAAAGTGCCAAAAACTATAAGGACCAGCGGTTTGTATATTTCAAGTTTTCTAGCAATTCCTCTGCCTCGGCAAAGTGCCTTCCAATATGGTTCACATGATGAGCATCATCGCTAATAAGAACTTTAATGCCGTTATCTCTACATCTTTCTATGAGCTTTACAGATGGGAAAAACTCAGCGCATTTATCTTTACCTGATGTATTAATTTCAATAGCAGTCCCTGTCTTAACTAATGCATTAATAACTGCATCAATTTCGTCAGACAATTCACTTTCTAGCTGATAATTAAATATTTTTGGTAGATCAATGTGAGCAGCAAAATCAAAGATACCAGTTTCGATGCCCTTGCGTAAATTCTGCCAGTACTTTCTTTGCATATTAAGCACTTCTGAGAATTCCATTTCTTTCCATTTATAAGTGCCATAATTAAACTTTCCATCAAAAAAATGAACTCCACATATCATGTAATCAAACTGATATATATCAGACACCTCTTTGATTTTTTTCTCCCAATAAGAAGAAGGCAGATAATCAACTTCAACACCAAGTCTTACATTAATATCTGCCCTATTAGCATGAGAACGGACTTCATCTACATATTCACCAAGCCTTGCATTTGGGATTGAGAAGAAAAAATCCTCACCAGATGGATGCAACACTAAATGATCACTAAAACCAATTTCACTAAACCCTTTTGATATTGCTGTTTCAATAGCCTCATCAATAGTAGCAGTTCCATCACTCCATTTAGTATGACCATGATATGTAAATTTCTGCATAATTACTCCTTATAAAGCAACAGAACTAGTCGAACATCTTATATGGTTTCTCATTCCAAAGCTTACAAGTCCAATGTTCGTCATTTTCCTCTTTTTCAAATATACAAACACCACCTGTTGTTACTTTGATTTCATGCTCTTTTGCAAACTCGTCAAAATCACCTGTTATATATGGAGAAAAACGAATAATACCATTACTTGATACAACCATAACATTTTTATCTTTATATTTATGAGATGCCAAGTTAGCCAGTGTAAACCATGCCTTAATTATATCATCTACATCAATATCCCAACCATATGGAACAGTAGCTGTTTCATTCCAAGCATCTAAAACTTCATTACCAACCTCTATAAGTTGCTCTTCACTCATAAGATCAATATCATCACCCCTATCTAAAGCGCGAAGCTTACCTTGTCTTACAGCAACTTCTGGCTCTGTTTTATCTTCATCAGGACCATAATCAATCTCTGTAAATGAATCATCTTCATTAACAGTTAAGTTCACACCAAGTTCCTCAACCGCTAATGAGGCTGTTTGCATAGTACGCTTTAATGGAGCGGCAAAAACAACATCAGGTATTAAGCCTTCTTTTTTTAGATATTTGCCAACAGAGCGACCTCTTTTTTCTTCTACAAGAGGCAAATCTGTTCTAGCACCAACACGGCGGGGCTCTTCGCCAGCTTTAAATGTATTCCCATGACGAGCAATAATAATTCGAGTAGTCATATTAAACTCCTATTACTTAAATTCACCAAATTTCTTAAATATAGCTTCAGCTCTTACTACATCTTCTGGTGAATCAACACCGCTCATACCTTCCATATCGCCATAATCTACTTCTACACAGCGAATATTAACACCATTCTCTAAGAAACGCATTTGCTCTAAAGATTCATAAGGCTCATAATATCCAGTTTCCAAACTAGGCACACTCATCAAAGCTTCTGTACTATATCCATACAAACCAATATGACGACGAACTGGCGATTTATCAGTTGTTTCTCTTAGCTTATCTTCTTTTTTAATCGCTGGAATAATATTCTTTGAGAAATACATTGCATCTCCGTTTTTCTTCAAAGTTGCACATGTGCCACTAAATGGAGTTGTTTTCTTATGCTCTCTTAAAGATGCTAAATCTTCCCATGAAAGTTGCACAACTGGAGTTACCACTTTAACTGAATTATCTTTTTTATATTCATTGATAAGTGCCTCAACAAACCATGGTGGGCATAATGGATTATCACCTTGTAAATTAACCACAAACTTAGGTGTATAATCTAGTGAATTAACAGCCTCAACCACACGGTCAGTTCCTGTTGCACAGTCAGGCGATGTCATAACATAATTAATATTGTTATTCTTACAAAACTCTTCAATTCTAGCATCATCAGTTGCAACAATTGCATCTACACCAGATATTTTATTTTTTACAATCTGAGAAACTTCCCACACTCTTAAGAGCATTTCCTTGCCCAAAATCTTTGTTAATGGCTTTCCTGGGAAACGGGTTGAACCGTATCTAGCTGGGATTACAATAATAGTTTCCATGTCTCACCTTCCAAGTTAATACAAACAAAATTAAGTTAATTCAATTTATAAATTATATTACAACAAAGCAAATATTATTACTTCTTAGATTGCATTTTAAACAACACTTCTGTTGCATCATAATCATTTTTATACTCAGCAACGCCATCAAGTGATGATTGGTACTCATCATTTAATTTATTGATATCATTTGTACGAGCATAGTTATTACCCAAAATCTCATTAATTAAAGATAACCTTAACATAGCTTCATCAGTTAGAGGCCCCGCCTCACTTACAACCTGTTCTAGCTCTTCATAAATTCCAAAACAATATAAAACAGCATCACAACCTGCTTTTAGTGATGTACGGGTTTTTTCTGATATATTCCCTTTTAGTGCTTTCATATCAATAGCATCAGAAAACAAAAAGCCCTTAAATCCTAAACGCTCTCTTATAAGCTCTTTAATAGCCTTAGATGATGATGTTATAGGAAGCTCCTCATCAATTTCATTAATAACAATATGAGCCGTCATACCTGCTATAGCATCACCAAAAGCCACAAACGGTTTAAAATCTGTATTATCTAGTTCATTCAAAGAAGTATCAATTATCGGTAAATGCAAATGAGGGTCAACAACCGCCCTACCATGCCCAGGCATGTGCTTTATAACAGGGCATATTCCGTTAGCACAAAAAGTGTCATACTGAGCTTTAGCGAGCTTTATAACTTCATCTGGATTATCAGAGAAAACCCTATCCCCCAGAGCATCTGTCATACCATTATGAACAATATCTAAAAGTGGCGCAAAATTCATATTAATCCCCACTTCATGGAACTCATGTGACATTAACTCAGCACCAATCTTAACAATATGCTCGGCATTATCTAATTGAGCTATTCTTCTTGGGCTTGCATATTCAAACCATTCAGGAGGAGTTAACCTTCTAACCCGCCCTCCTTCTTGGTCAACAGCAATTAAAACATTATCTCTACCAATAACTTCTTTTATAGAAGA
>QKFK01000088.1 GCA_003252195.1 Rhodospirillales bacterium | reverse complement strand
ACTACTTCTTCGCGCAACTCTTCTAGAATGTTAGAGCGAGGAACGTATTTTGTTTCAAATGGAGGCAATGGTGTTTTCCAACCCATCTCTGTATATGTATCTTGAATAACATTCAAAACACCGCCTTTCCAGCCAAAAGAGCCAAAAGCAAACCCAGTTTTGTTCTTAGGTGCTAAGCCTTTCAAATAAGCCATAAAAGCAGCTACTCTTGGGAACAAATTATTGTTCAACGTAGGATTACCGATTGCAATGTATTTTGCATCTAATAAGTCAACCGCAACATCTGAGATATCACAGTGATTGAGGCTTCTTTTAACAACCTTAATGCCTGCATCCTCAAATCCTGATTTAACCGCATCAGCCATTGCTTCAGTTGAGCCCCACATTGTGTCATATACAACTAATGCTTTGTTTTTATTTTCGCCACTTGCCCAATAAGCATAGCTATCAATAATATCTTTAATTTGTTTGCTATCACGCCAAATACAACCGTGGCTTGGAGCAATCATTTTCATATCTTTATCAGCCAATTGCTTCAATGCTTTTCCTGCCTGCATGCAATATGGATACAAAATATTTGCAAAATATTTTTTTGCTTCGTCAAAAACAATGTCATTAGGCATTTCATCGGCAAAAATACTATCTGCAGAATAATGTTGACCAAAAGCATCGTTAGGAAGCAAATATCTATCTTCTGGAATATAGGTCATCATTGAATCTGGCCAATGTAGCAAAGGCGTACAAATAAACTCTAAGTTTCTTTTACCAATATTAATTGTGTCGCCAGTTTTAACTAATTGGAAGGTCCATTTGCTAGTATCATAATGCTCAGTTAAAGCAGCCTTGCCACTAGCTGATGTTACCATAACAGCATTTGGCGCAAGCTCCATAATCTTTGGAATAGCACCAGAGTGATCCATCTCAACATGGTTACAAACTACCATATCAATCTCACTAGGATCAATAACCTGTGATATACGAGCCAACATCTCATCAGTACAATAATGTTTTACAGTATCTACGAGAACTTTTTTCTCGTCCATAATAAGATAGGCGTTATAGGTTGACCCTAATGGTGTTGCATAACCATGAAATTCGCGCAAATTCCAGTCTTTTGCCCCAACCCAATATAAATCTTCACCGATTTTTTCTGCTTGCATTGTTTTTTTCCCTGTTATAATCGGATTAATAGTCAAATGATAATTATTATATATTACCTTTAACATTTAAAATCTAGTCATTTAATCTGCTTTTTTAGAACTTTTCCAATGTCCATTATCCATTTTGCACATATTCCCCTGTACTATAGAATGGCAGTAACCTCTATCTAAAACCCGAGTAAAGTTAGCACAGTTTTTACCTTCTACATTCTGCACTTCATCTAGCAACACAGATACTTTTATCTTTGAATTGTTTAGGTATTTTATAAAACCGCCATCTTTAGGACCATAATCGAGAGCACTTTCAATAGTTTTTGCAATCATGTCATTATCGTCTTCACTCAAGAAGCCTACATCTATAGAACAAGATTTAAGAGTTTTTGTTTTTGCCGAAAAAATGCCTTTTCTGGTAACTATTTTTGCAAAAAAGCCAAGCTCTGGAGAATAGTAACGCATCGTCTCCCCCCCGAATAAACCCGTTGAGCAAGCAATAGCAAATGTATCAAAACTACCAATCTCGGTTTTTATTTTACTTATATCTTCAATTTTACATTTTACATTATAAGAATCTGAGAAAAGAATTCTGCCCCTTGCATAACCTTCAGAAGCAATAAAGCTCTTTTCATTAAACAAACTTAATGGCCACATAAAGTTATCTGGAACATTATAATTAATATCAATGATGTTTTTATCTGAATATCGTTTTTCATATGCCCATGCACTGTAATGCAAAATAGGATTTTCAGAAGTTATAAAATTAACCCCACCAGAACTAAGCCACTCAACCATATTTCCATATTTACCAACGACTGTTTCCACCGACCCATCATCAAAAACAAAGCTATCTCCAGCTTGCAAATCGGGTTTTTCTGTTATCGTAAAAATAGGGAGTTTATCGTTATATGAAACTAATTTTTTATGCTCTATCATGTAATTATTATTGTAATTTGGGCTATAATTAACACAGCCAGCCAACAATAAAATTAACAAAAAACAACTATTAAATATCTTAGGCAAAGTATCTCTCCGCATCACATTCTTATAACATTATGCTCATAATAAAAACAAAGTAAATAACTCTCGATATTTTAAAAACAAAAAGCCGAGAAACGAATCTCGGCTTTTTAATAAAAATTGTGATTATGCCAAATCTAACTTAGCTTTGTAAACATAGCCAAAGTCGCCATCATCTGTCATCTCACAAACTAAGATTTCAGGAACATCCATGATATCTTCTTTAACTTCTTCTGGAATCGCAGATAGCATTAGCTCTTGTGTTGAAGAGCGGTACAAAGTGGCAGAGCCTTCTTCTACATTATAAACAAAACTTGGGTTCTTAGGCTCATTTTCTTTAAAGTTAAGAACAAGCAAAACCTCACCAGCTTCATTTACTAAAAAATCATATACTTCTTCTTCAACAGGCATAACATCCTCACATAAAAATTAAATTGCAAGCCGATTATAATAGCATGGTTTTATAAAATCCAGCATCATCTAGATTTTTTGAATAAATTAAGCACTTTACCAAATTGACTATTACTATAAATCACGTCCTTGCTTATCTTCTGAGCGTCTGAGATTTTATCGCTAATCCCACTCACTTTATCATCACCAATTACATCTCCAAGCCCAGAAACCGTTCTCTCGGCACAGTTAATCATACTTGACTGATCAACCAGAACCTTTCTAACACCTTCAGCCGTTACGCCATCTTGCTTCATCTGAGCAATATCTTGCCTCATTTGCTCTCTAGCATCCATAGCTCTTCCTGCAAATTTAGTAGATTCAGAAAGACCTCTTCCTTGACGAATTACATCAATACCAGCATCCTGAGCCTTATCAAGATTAATATCTTTACCCAAGGTTTTGCCAACACTCTCCACACTTCCCATAATTTCTCGTGAGCCCGCAGCAGCTTCTGCAGCATCTGAAGATTTATCACTGACTTTATCAAGCATTTCACGAACAGAAGTCTTTCCGTTAGTAGCGTTATTAGCAACAACTTCTCCTCCCTTAGGTGCATAAGCTGCCTCAACCTCTTTGTGAGCAACCTCATACAACTCGCTCTTTGAAACGTTTTCGGTTGGATGTTCTGCCACCCATTTGTCGGTATAGAATTTAGCTAAATTATTATTAACACCTTCTTGGCGCTCAGTCATAACATCATTCCAAGCCGCTTGTTTAATTTGCTCACGGCTCATGCCAGAATATTCACTCATATTCTTATAAGTCTTAAATTTCTCAACAGCTTCTTTCTTTGCCATTTCATCAAGAGGATCAACACCACCTTTAACAAATTGTTGGTTATATTCCTCTGGGTTCATTGCTTTTAATGTCGCCAAACCAACATCATCTTTAGCATTAACCTCGTAGTTAAACTGACCATTCTGTTGTGATATAGAAATTCCCTCATATTTTTCAGGATATGACACCGTAACGTTGTTATCAGTATGTAACGATTGACTATATTTTTCTTGAGCTACTCTGTTTCTTTCATCTTCATTAATCAAACTTTGATTACGATTTACAGTAGCATTTTCTGTGTTCTTTTCGTTATCTATAAGCACACTTCTATTCTCTGTTACAGACTTAGTTTCAAGAGTTTCATTTGCCTTTTCTCCCGCAACATGAGTTGTTGTGTTGGAAGTAGATTTTGCTTCTATGGCAGAACGTTGCTCTTGATAAATCTTTGCAGCGTCTTCTTGTGTTAGATTAGGATTATCATTGATCATGTCGTCTGTTCTAAATTTAGCTACATTATCTTTGATATTTTCTATTCTGCTATTCATGACAGTTTTAATTGCTTTTTCTTGCAAAACATCATCACTAACACCTGCATATTGAGGGTCAGTTTTTGCTGCTTCATAAAGACCATATGCATCTTTCTGATTTGCAATAGAAAGCAAATCTTTACCACCATTTTGTTGGCATATTTTCTCATAAACGTCTGGACGCAATACTTTCAATGTACCAAGAGCATCACCATCGTTAATGTCAACTTTATAGGTTTTATCCATATAAAAAGATTCTTTACCGCCCATAAACTCGCCTGTGCGATGCAAAGAAGCTCCTTTAAAGGAATCTGAGCCTAGATGATTAGTGTCTGTTCCTGCCCTGCCTTTAATTGCCTCAGAGATAAACAGCTTTCCTTTATATTCTTTAGGATATTCATAAGTCTTACTAGTATTAAGAATTTCCTCAACTTTAGCCGACCCATCTCCGTCATAATCTTTAGAAGCTATATTAGTTACCTTATCTTTTAGAGCTCCTGTCGCATTATGTGACTGATTACCAGTTGTAACATTCTCAGAATTTACTGAAACCTTTTCATCATTCTTAGAGAACATATTGGTAATTTTACTAAAGAATCCAGAAGATTTTTGCTCTGTTTGTACATTTTCCGCAACCCCAGCAACTTTAACATCTTTTTCAAAGAAGTTGCTTACTCTGTCCATAAATTTGCCACTTGTATTTGAAACTGAGTTGCTAAAATCATTAAATTTATCAGATGCGTTATGAGCGATATCTGTAACGGTTTGAGAAATATCATCCCAATTATGATGTATCTGCCCACCAACGATGCTTGCCGCAAAAATACCAGCCGTCTGCACACCAGCTTCAACAAGCTGTTTTTTGTTAGCTTTTAGTTTTTCTTTCAAAGAAAGTTTAGGTTTATTTTCATCAACCTCTTTCTTTTTGCCAGTAATCTTATCTCTAACCCAGCTCAAAGCCTTAGTTTTTTGTAACAACATCGCAGCGCCATAACCACCCGCTAACACAGTTCGAACAGGTAGTGAGCAAACAGTAACACCCGCTGCAAATGAAGAAGCATAAATTGTTGTTCTCGCAGCAAGCTTTAACCACGGACGAACACCGCCCCATTTATCTTCTTTTTTAAGATCTGCTGGCAATTTATCATAACTAACGCCTTTTTTCATAAATTCCATAATTTGTTCAGCGCGCTCTTGCTTCTTTGCCTTGTTTTCATTGAGCTCTTTTCTAAAATCTTTATAGGTACGGAACATACCATATCCCATTACGGCATATGGACCAACCATTGCGGCACCTAAAGTCAAGCCAATTTTAACCGCGGGCTTATCTTCTAACTTTGCAACCCTGTCTAAAAATCTGCCTAATGGGCGTTTATCAGAAGGGATTTCTGATCCCTTTCCACCAGAGGCATGTTTCTTAATGCCTTTGCTCATAAACCCAGCTAAAGCTTTACCATCAGTTACATCTGTATCTTTACTTTTCTTTTTAGCTTTTTCTTCACAAACATGGCGAGCATCTTGCTCATCAATCCATTGGTTTTGCAAATCTTTTGATGGTTTATAATTGTCTAAAACCACACCTTGGCGTTGACATTCCAACCACACTGAGGCCATAAATTCATCATCACCCTCAACTTCAATTGGGCTCCAATTATGGTTTTTAGCATCTGCAACCATAAATAAAATATCTTCTGGAGAAGGGTTTTTAGAAACCTCTAAATGATCGCCATAATCTTTAATTTCACTACCGCTACTCTTAATTTCAACAGCTAAATAATCGCCTTTTTCATCTTTTTCTTGGTAATAACCACCGATATAAGCCGATCCAGCAACAGCCTCTGGCATTGCAGCAAATAAATCCGCTCTAGCTTGAATAGGAAGAATATTTTTTTCTTCTTTAACAGGCTTAATTACGAGATCTTCTTCATTACTAGTTTCATCTTTTCCGAAGATATCATAATCGTCATCGCTCATTAAACGATCAAGATAGTCATCATATGATTTAAAGATTTCGTCATTTATATTTTCTGCCATAACGCACCTTCGATAGTTAAATTACCTTGTAACAGTTAAAATAACATATTTTTTAATAAAAATAATATAAAAAATTACTTCCTATAGACAAAATTAACATCCCCACCCCCAAAGAGCTCCACCAAATACATTATATACATTATTTTTCAAATACTTAAGCTAGCATTAACTTATGTTACACTTTTATTATTTCGCCACAAACCCCAGCAAACAGCCTCAATTCTTTCGATATTTTCCTTAAAAAGACATTTTGTCCAAAATAGATTCTAAGAACTTCAAACAACCTTGAATTAACCAACAAAATACCAATTTTTAAATTAGGGCATAAAACACATGAGACTCAAATGACAAAAAAAATATTTTTCTTAACATTAATCCTTTCAATTAGGACAGAAACTATGGCTGCTAATATTAACCTATTAAAAAAAATCTCTGAACCTGAAGCAACTTTTTTATATAAAGATAACACCATAAATATTGCTGATTTAAAAGGCAGAATTGTTCTTTTAGATTTTTGGACTTATTGCTGTATTAATTGCATTCAAACCCTGCCAGAAATCAAAAAAATCGAAGATAAATATGGTAGCAATATAACTGTTATCGGCGTCCATTCTGGCAAGTTCTCAAACGAAAAAGACGATGAAAATATCCGTAGCGCCATAAAAAGATATAACATAGAACACCCCGTAATTAACGATGCAGATTATGCTATATGGCAAGCATTTGGTGTGCATGCGTGGCCCACATTAATATTAATCGCACCAGACGGAAAAGTGTTTAACTCGTATATCGGCGAGGGCAATAGATTATATATTGAAAAAGATATTGAGCGGTTAATCGAAAAATTTACAGATATAAAAACAAGCCCTTTAGCATATCATAAAAAAGAATCTAACCCTGCTATCAAAGGTCTTAAATTCCCATCAAAAATAGCATATGGAGGGGGTAAAATATTTATAAGCGACTCTGGCAACAATCGCATAATTATTACAAACAAAGAAGGAGCAATTTTATCTATTATTGGGGGTAAAGCCCAAGGTGATAAAGATGGATCTTTCAATGAAGCTGAGTTTAATTCTCCTCAAGGACTATTATATAGAAACAATCTTTTATACATTGCCGACACTACTAACAACAAAATAAAACTAGCTGATTTGAGCACCAAAAATGTAACAACGATAGCAGGTACTGGCAAACGTGGCTTTGACAGGTCTATAACCAACCAAGATGCAAAACTTGTATCTCTCGCATCGCCATGGGACTTAGAATTTTATCCAGATTATAACTCAATTATTATTGCAAACGCAGGTTCTCATCAGCTATTTAGCTACAACACAAACAGCAAAAAAATCAGTGTTGTTGCAGGAAATGGAAGAGAATCAATTGATGATGGCGCCTATCCTTTCAACTCGTTATCTCAGCCAAGTGGGCTCTCTAGCTATGGTGATAAATTATACTTTGTAGATTCAGAAACTAGCTCTCTACGCACTCTAAATAACCTTGGTATAAAAACTTTGGTTGGCAGTGGATTGTTTACATTCGGGCTTCGCGACGGCAAAGGATATAAAGCATTATTACAACACCCTCTTGGCATATTCGCTGACAAAGACGGAATTCTGATAGCGGATACTTACAATCATGCCATTCGTAAATTTGTTGATGGAGAGGTCTCAACCATAATTGGCGGAGAACGAGGAGATAATGTTGGAAATACAACTATTACAAAATTAAATGAGCCTAATGACATTATCAAAATTGATGG
>QKFK01000281.1 GCA_003252195.1 Rhodospirillales bacterium | reverse complement strand
GATTAGAAGGTTTAAGACCCGTTTTGGGGTTAAGCCTGCTCTTTGGCACTCATCATTAAGTGCAAAGGTTAGGCGGGATACATGGCGCGAAGTTTGTAAGGGTAGAGTTAAGGTTTTAGTTGGTGCTCGCTCAGGGTTGTTTTTACCATTTGCTAATTTGGGCATGATTATCGTAGATGAGGAGCATGAGCAATCGTACAAGCAAGAAGAGGGCGTTAATTATCAAGCCCGTGACATGGCAGTGGTTCGCTCTAAAATGGAAGATATACCTCTTATTCTAGCGTCAGCCACTCCATCGTTAGAAAGCTTGGTTAATGTAGAAATGGGTCGTTATGATTGTGTGGAGTTGCATAATCGTTTTGCTGAGGCAAAGCTACCAGAGGTTAGCGCGATTGATATGACTAAGAGTAAGCCCGAAAAAGGCGAGTGGGGCATGTCATTTTTATCTCCGCAACTAGTTAAAGCCATAGAAAAGAATCTTAAAAAAGAAGAGCAGTCTTTGCTATTTCTTAATCGTAGAGGTTATGCTCCGCTAACATTATGTCGCACTTGTGGTCACCGCATAAACTGCCCGCGTTGCTCGGCGTGGTTAACCGACCACAGAAAAGAGGGTAAATTAGTATGCCATCATTGTGGTTATAATATTGATATGCCAGAAAAATGCCCCGAATGTGGCGATGTTGATTCGTTAGCTCCTTGTGGCCCTGGGGTAGAAAGATTGGCAGAAGAAGTTCATTCTCGTTTTCCTGATGCTAGAATATCAATTATCGCAAGTGATACGATGGATAACCCTGAGGTTTTTGCTGCTATGGTAAAAGCGGTGGAAGAAAAAGAGATTGATATCTTAGTCGGTACACAAATTTTGGCAAAAGGCCATCACTTTCCGATGTTGACATTAGTAGGCGTGGTTGATGCTGACCTAGGCTTGGTGGGTGGAGATTTGCGAGCGAGTGAAAAAACCTTTCAATTGATGAGCCAAGTAGCTGGTCGTGCTGGCCGTGATGAGCGAGAGGGAAAGGTGCTTCTTCAAACCTATCAGATGGAAAATGGAGTCATTCAATCTTTGGTGCACAATGATAGAAAAAAATTTATAGAATTAGAAAAAGAACAAAGAAAATATCTTAATATGCCACCATATGGAAAATTGGCCGCATTAATTATTTCTTCTAGCAATTTAGAGGCGTTGGAAAGATTTTGTTATGCAATATCAAAAATTGCTCCGCGTTCAGATAATACGCAGATTCTAGGTCCTGCACCAGCGCCATTGTCGCAATTGCGCGGTAAATATCGTTATAGGTTCTTATTAAAAACACCTAAAAACATTAAGATACAAGATGTGATAAAAAGCTGGTTAGATAGAATTGAAATTCCTTCATATATCAAGCTTGAGGTTGATATTGATCCATATAGTTTTATGTAGCGTAAAGGTTAGCTACTTTTTATTAACTAAATTGGAGTACAAAGTATTTTGATTAGTTGCAAATAGGTTGCTTTTGTGCTAACAATCTAGGGCAATTTGTTTTTAATTTTTTATGGGTTTATACCAGTGTCAGGAAAGTCTTTAAGGATTCCGCAACTCGCAGAGAGATACGCCGGCGCGCTTTTTGAGAGCGCAGTTTCACAAAAGTCTTTGGAAAAAGTGATTAAAAATATCGCTGAAGTCAAAGATATGATGAAAGAAAGCGAAGATTTCTGCAAATTTGTGAAAAGCCCGATTATTTCTCGTGGCGAACGTGAAGCAGTCATTAATGAAATTTCTCAAAAATTGAAGTTAGATGATATTACCAAAGGATTTTTATCTCTTTTGGCAATTAACAGCAGAATGTTTGCATTAAGCGATATTATCGGTGTTTTTGAAGCAAAGGTTAAAGAGCATCGCGGTGAAATGGAAGTTGAGGTTCTCTCAGCTCAAAAACTTAATAAAGAGCAAAGCGACAAAATCGCTTCTTCGCTCAAGAAAAATTTGAAAAAAGAAATCATAATTAATAATAAGGTTGACCCTTCTCTTATCGGCGGCTTGGTCGTAAAAGTCGGTAGCAGAATGGTTGATAGTTCGGTTAAATCAAAACTGCAAAGATTACAGCTTGCAATGAAAGGTGTTGAGTAATGAACCTTCAGGCCACAGAAATTACAGCAATTTTAAAAGATAAGATTGTTAATTTTAATAATGAATCTGACGTTGCCGAAATCGGTAAAGTTTTGTCAGTAGGTGATGGTATCGCCCACGTTTACGGGCTTGAAAATGTTCAAGCTGGTGAATTGGTTGAATTCGATGGCGGTATTATGGGAATGGCGTTAAACCTTGAATCCGATAATGTTGGTGTGGTTATTTTTGGTAGTGACCAAGGCATCGGCGAAGGAAACTTGGTTAAACGTACAGGTAAAATCGTGTCTGTTCCAGTTGGAAAAGAACTCTTAGGAAGAGTTGTTGACGGGCTTGGTAATATTATTGATGGTAAAGGTCCTGTTAAAGCTACAGAAACTCGCTTTGCAGAGATTAAGGCTCCTGGTATTATTGCTCGTAAATCAGTTCACGAACCCGTTCAAACAGGTTTGAAAGCTATTGACTCACTTATTCCTATTGGTCGTGGTCAACGTGAATTGGTTATTGGTGACCGTCAAACTGGTAAAACAGCCATTATTATGGACACCATTCTTAATCAGAAAAAAATTAATGACGCAGCTAAAGACGATAAAGAAAAACTTTTCTGTATCTATGTTGCTGTTGGTCAAAAACGTTCAACTGTTGCTCAAGTTGTGAAAAAACTTCAAGAGCATGGTGCGCTAGATTATACAATTGTTGTAGCTGCAACTGCTTCAGACCCAGCTCCAATGCAATATCTTGCACCATATACTGGTTGTTCAATGGGTGAATATTTCCGCGATAACGGCATGCACGCAGTTATCTTCTATGACGATTTATCAAAACAAGCTACTGCTTATCGTCAAATGTCACTTCTTCTTCGTCGTCCACCTGGACGTGAGGCTTATCCTGGTGACGTGTTCTACTTACACTCACGTTTGTTAGAGCGCGCTGCTAAAATGAGTGATGAAGAAGGTGCAGGTTCATTGACAGCTTTGCCAGTTATTGAAACTCAAGCTAGTGACGTGTCAGCCTATATTCCAACTAACGTTATTTCTATTACTGACGGACAAATCTTCCTTGAGACAGACTTGTTCTACCAAGGTATTCGTCCAGCGGTTAACGTAGGTATTTCAGTTAGTCGTGTGGGATCTGCTGCTCAAGTTAAAGCGATGAAACAAGTTGCTGGTTCTATTAAGCTTGATTTGGCTCAATATCGTGAAATGGCTGCTTTTGCTCAGTTCGCATCTGACTTAGACGCTGCAACACAAAAATTGTTATCTCGTGGTGAAAGATTGACTGAGCTTTTGAAACAAGGTCAATACAAACCAATGCCAGTTGAAGAACAAGTTGTTTCTATCTACTCTGGTGTTAAAGGTTACCTTGATAAAGTAGCAGTTAAAGACATTGCTAAGTTTGAAGCTGAGTTGCTCGGTAAATTGAAAACATCTAAGCCTGAAGTTTTAGATTCAATTAAATCTGAAAAAGTTATTTCTTCATCAGTTGAAGAAGAACTTAAGGCTTTCTTAGAGACCTTTACTAAGGAATTTACTGCAAACTAAAACTTAAAACAGGTAGTTAGAGCAAATGGCAAGTTTAAAAGAACTCAGAGTTCGTATTGCATCAGTCCAATCAACACAGAAGATTACTTCTGCGATGAAAATGGTTGCTGCCTCTCGCCTCAGAAAAGCTCAAGAAATGATAAACCTCTCCAAGCCTTTTACTAAAGGTTTGGAGACGAGTTTGTGCCATATCTTAAGCCGTATAAATGAGATTGAGGGAGAAACTGGAAAAGCTGTTGCAAGACCGGATATCTTAAAAGAAAGAGAAAAAGACGAGAAAGATAAAGTATCTTTGTTGTTAGTATTCTCTTCAGATAGAGGTTTGTGTGGTGGTTTTAACTCATCAGTAGTTAAAGAAGCTAAAAACCTTATTAAAGAATATACAGGAAAAGGACGTCAGTTCAAAGTTATCTGTGTGGGTAGAAAAGCCCGCGATTTGATTAAATTCCAATATCCTGATGCTGTTTTTGCTACATATGAAAATATTGGTAAAAAAGGCGCTGAATATTCTGAAGCCAAAGAAGTTGGACTTAAAATCAAGCAAATGTTTGATAATGGTGAGATTGATGAATGTATAGCATTTTATAATACATTTGTTTCAGCAATCACCCAAACAGTTGTTCAAAAACAGATTCTTCCGATGTCGGAAAAAGCTTTTGAAGCTGAGCATGAAGGTGCTATTACCCATATGGTTAATGATGCTTTTTATGAGTTTGAACCAGATGCAGATGAAATGCTTGGCGAAATTGCAGAAGATTGCTTTTTTGCACGTATTTTTGAAGCAATGGTCCAATCACAAGCATCTGAGCATGGCGCTCGTATGACCTCAATGGACAATGCAACTAGAAATGCTGGCGATATGATTAACAACCTGACACTTACTTATAACAGAACCCGTCAGGCATGTATTACCACAGAATTGATTGAAATTATTTCCGGTGCGGAAGCACTTTAAGATTATAGGAGTTTATAATTATGGCTAAGAAAAACGTTGTAGGTGCAATTACACAGGTTATGGGCGCCGTTGTTGACGTTAAATTTAACGATGAAGAGCTTCCAGCAATTTTATCAGCTTTAGAAGTTACAAACCAAGGCAAAAGATTGGTTCTAGAAGTTGCTCAACACTTAGGTGAAGGCACTGTTAGAACAATTGCTATGGATACTACAGACGGCTTGGTTCGTGGACAAGAAGCTGTTGCAACTGGTAACCCAATTACAGTTCCAGTTGGTAAAGAAATGCTAGGACGTATTATTAACGTAATTGGTGAGCCTGTTGATGAAAGAGGCCCTGTTGAGACTAAAATGTCTTTCCCAATTCACAGACCAGCTCCAGAATTTGTTGAACAATCAACAGAAACTGAAGTTTTGACAACCGGTATTAAAGTTATCGACCTTTTAGAGCCATATGCTAAAGGTGGTAAAATTGGTTTGTTTGGTGGTGCTGGTGTTGGTAAAACAGTTATCATCATGGAGCTTATTAATAACATTGCTAAAGGACACGGTGGTTACTCAGTGTTTGCTGGTGTGGGTGAACGTACTCGTGAGGGTAATGACCTTTACCACGAAATGATTGAATCAGGCGTTATTAAACTTGATGGTCCAGATTCAAAATGTGCACTTGTTTATGGTCAGATGAATGAACCTCCTGGAGCTCGTGCTCGTGTTGCTTTAACAGGCCTTACACAAGCTGAATATTTCCGCGATGAAGAAGGTCAAGACGTTCTTTTGTTCGTAGATAACATCTTCCGTTTCACACAAGCTGGTTCAGAGGTTTCTGCTTTGCTTGGTCGTATTCCTTCTGCTGTGGGTTACCAACCTACACTCGGTACTGATATGGGTACTATGCAAGAGCGTATTACAACAACAAACAAAGGTTCTATTACTTCTGTTCAAGCTGTTTATGTTCCTGCCGATGACTTGACCGACCCTGCTCCTGCTACAACATTCTCTCACTTGGACGCAACAACAGTGTTGAGCCGTAAAATTGCTGAGCTTGGTATTTATCCTGCGGTTGACCCTCTCGATTCAACAAGTCGTATTCTTGACCCACAAATCGTTGGTGAAGAGCACTACCAAGTTGCTCGTCAGGTTCAAGAAGTACTTCAATCATATAAAGCATTGCAAGATATTATTGCTATTCTTGGTATGGACGAACTTTCTGAAGAAGATAAGCTCACAGTGGCTCGTGCAAGAAAAATTCAACGTTTCTTGTCACAACCTTTCCATGTTGCTGAAGTGTTTACTGGTACTCCTGGTGTTTATGTTAAGCTTGAAGATACAATCAAAGGCTTTAAAGGTATTTTGGAAGGTAAGTATGACCATCTTCCAGAACAAGCTTTCTACATGGTTGGTACTATTGAAGAAGCTGAAGCAAAAGCTAAGAAAATGGCAGAACAAGCTGCTTAATATTGATGTTAATTTAAGAAAGGCAGTTGTTTATGTCTGATAAAATTAAAATTGAACTAGCCCGCCCAAAAGGCAAGTCATTATCAGAAGAAGTTCATATGGTAGTTGTTCCTGCCTATGATGGTGCTATGGCAATTATGCCTCACCGTGCTCCGATAATTACTAAGCTTAAATCTGGCGTGGTTGAGGTTTATAAAACTTCTGATAACAAACCAACTGAAACTTATTATGTAAGAGCAGGTTGGATGAACGCCGCTAATGATAAGTGCCGCGTGATGTCAGAAGAGATTTATAGCCATAAAGATGAAATTAATAAGGAAGAAATTGCTGAAAAAATAGCAAAGATTGAAGAAGAATTTCTTGCTTCTGTTAATGATGATGCTAAAAGCGCAAAATTATCAGATGAGCTTGATTTCTACAAAGGTCTAGTTAAGTTTTTTGCTTAGGCTTCTTTATAAAAAAATAAAAAACGGTGCTTATTTTTGAGCGCCGTTTTTTT
>QKFK01000040.1 GCA_003252195.1 Rhodospirillales bacterium | reverse complement strand
AAATGGCACTTCTATTCCTGTATTTTCAAAAATGTTGTTAACCCATGCAAGGTGCGACGGATTACTGTCGATACTTAATCCCAAAAGCTGAGCATTCATTTCTTCAAACTTCGGGTTCGCTTCTGAAAAAGCAATAAACTCTGTTGTGCATACCGGCGTAAAGTCGCCAGTACTTAAAAACTAAAACATATAATTTACCGTTATGTCCCCTTGTTTGCTGATTTTTACAGTCTTAACAATATTTCTTATAAGCGAAATTTTTGCATTCATGGTTAATCTCTCAAAAGCTCCAAGTTGCTGTTTCATTGTTTTTAAATCGTCATAACTTATATTTGTATACTGCTTTGCACGGTCAGCTTTCATTTCATTAAGCTGATTTTGCAGAGCAGTTATTTTTGTTGTAAGAAGATTATCAACAACAGCATTACCTTTTCCTATATTAGAAATTATGTTGTCTATCTGCGCTTGAATTTCATCCTCTTTAGAAAAAACAATCTGCTTATTCTTTGCATTTTTCAGGTCAGACTCTAAAAAATCATCAAGATGTTTTATGCAATCATTAATGACAACTTGCTCCAACTCATTGGCTGAAATATATATGCCATTTTGACACAATCCCCTGCTATGACGACTTCTGCAATAATAGTAAGCATAGTCTTTTCCGCCTTTTGCTGTTGACTTTAAGCCAAAGCTGAAACCACATTCCTCACATTTTAACAATCCAGCAAGAAATGATTTCTGCGAGCGTTTTGTGTGACTTGGCTCTTTTGCATTAAGCAACGACTGTGCTTTTATATATTGTTCCGATGTAATTATTGGTTTATGCAAACCAATTACCGCAACTTGCTTTTCAATTTCTGTTTCTTGATTCCTATTTTTATTTTTAAAGAAAATACACATCCCGAATTGTCCGTCGAAATCTTCCTTTGAGTTTGCTATTTCATATCCCTTGGCCGTTAGATAATTATAAATAGTTTCGTCAGCTGGGCAAGGTGAAACATTCTGCAAAATTCTCTTAATAGCATTGGCGGTCCATAGGTTCCCTTTTGTCGTCCTAAAGCCGTCATTGTTGAGCGATTTAGCCATGCTATACAAATTTTCTTTATTGGTGAACATATCAAATATTTTCTGTAGCAATATTGCATTATCATTCGGAACTAGTACAGATGTTTTTTTACCCTCAATTATTATTCTAGTGCTACTATACCCAAAAGGCGTGTTCCCACCCATAAAATGTCCTAGTTTTGCACGATAGCGATAATTATCCTCAATACGCCCAGCTATAGTTTCACGCTCAAGCTGTGCAAAAACCATGACAATATAAATCATTGCTCGCCCCATAGGTGTGGATGTGTCAAACTGTTCCGTTGCAGAAATATATTGAACATTATGTTTTTCAAACAAGTTTAAAAGATTTGCAAAGTCGGTGATGCTACGGCTTATTCGGTCAAGCCGGTAAGAAATAACCGTTGTAATTATTCCGTTTTGCACGTCTTTTAGCAGTTGTTCAAATTGAGGGCGTTTTATATTTTTGCCTGAGTAACCCACGTCGCTATATTCTTTTACGTTGGCGCTGTTTATACGGCTTTTACACTGCTCAATCTGTGCATCAATCGACACGCTGTCCTGACGTTCAATTGATTGCCTTGCATATATGGCGTACATAATTCACCTCTCTATATAAGAAT
>QKFK01000064.1 GCA_003252195.1 Rhodospirillales bacterium | reverse complement strand
TTATAAAACCTCTTATATATAGGACTTTGCTTGCGTTTTGTAATTAATTTTGGTTGCAATAATTTTTATAGCTAAGCATTATTTATTATATATAGGTGCTTTTGTGTTGTTAGAATCGCATTTGTGATTGTTTTTAATATACAACGCACGATTACAGCCTTAGGGCTGTTAAAACACTCCGTTAAATCGGGGTATGATATGGACAGGTGGCCGAGTGGTCGAAGGCGCACGATTGGAAATCGTGTGTACGGCAAAACCGTACCGAGGGTTCGAATCCCTCTCTGTCCGCCATTTGCAAAACAGCTCCAGTTGGGAGCTTTTTTTGTGAATAGATGGTTTGTGATTAGAACCCGAGTAGAGAGTTCGGCTACGAGAGGCATGTAGAGCGATAGCGAGCTTATAACGAGCTGCTATTTGCGTAAGCAAAGATGTGAGTAAAAGAGAAAACCTCTCCTTTTCAAAAACTAATGTTATCAATGTTAGGTGCTGTTTCTGAGTTTGAGAGAGAAATCATATTAGAACGCCAAAGAGAAGGTATTGCACTTGCAAAAGCTAAGGGCAAGTACAAAGGTGGCAAGAAAAAGCTAACAGATGAGCAAGTTGCAGAGATAAAAAAACTAATATCAGACGGTGTTAGAATTACACATATTGCCAGAGACTATAACATCACTAGGCAGAGCGTTTATAATTACATTTAATGTGTTTTGGGTCACATGATGAGGGATTCTTGGGTGTATTATTAGTAAAGAATGTGCATATGGCACATAATTATAAGATGTTTTGAGTTATACCTTAACTCTAATAATAAGTATCCTTATCCAGCTTCTATCCTTAGTTACAGCAGATATCGTACCTATATTTAAGTTATATTTATAGCATATATTTCTAATGTGAGGTCTTTAATTCTTGTCTAATTTTGTCCACGGTAATACAATATCGTTCAACTAGGGCGATATGTGCAACATAAGGAGCGAGCCATGAGTAGATTAGCAGATTTTTTTAATAAGCATGAAAACGAACAAATCAAACTTTTTGAAAATGGGGCAAAAGCGTCTGATAAAGAGATTGAACCACGCAAAATAAAACGCCGTGCTATATTTAAAAAATATCTCACCTTTGGTGCATCATTAGCCGTGTTAAACATGGGCTTTCCAAAACAAACTAGCTCTGCTCAAAATGATAACAATGCAGACAAAGCTCTAAACTCCCTAAAAGCAAAAGAAATCTCTATTGAACCATCCGCCACAAACCTAGCATCTGGCACTTTAGATATCAGCAACGATTTAATCAGAAAGCAAAACATTGCAGAAATCGCCAAGAGAATTAAAGAACAAACCAAAGAAGAATTAACCTTTAGCATTAAAGGCAATACGGTTTTATATTTAGGTGATAATGTTGTTGCTGGTGAAAAAGGCAAAGACTACACAAACACTCCATATGGAAAAATAATTAACGTGGTTAATAAAGCCATGGGCACCCCAAGCAATACATCTAACAAGATTATGAGCGATTGCGCCACATTGCTAAACGAGCTAGATAATTATAGGGCTCAGGCTAATGGTGATTATGAGCATAATCTCCACCCAAGTAATGCAGGTAGAATAGATAATTATTTAGCTAGCCTGCAAAGTTATTTTGATAGATACCGCGAAGATTATGTAAAAGACTTAGAAAAGAAGATTGAAGCTGATTA
>QKFK01000262.1 GCA_003252195.1 Rhodospirillales bacterium | reverse complement strand
TCTTAACTGTAGTAGAAATGTGGCTCGTTTTTACAAATTTCAAGGTGATTATACAATAAATAATCTCTCTTTTGCCATATTTTAAACATCAATCCACATCAACTTAGGTATATCGGTCCATAATAAAGCCGTCTTAACTTGTTTGTTGGGGTAAGTTCTAGCTATCAGCTCTTTATACAAAGCTAATTGTTTTTTATATTGCGGGCTCACTCCTTCTGCATCGGCTGGTGGTGGGCGATTGGTTTTAAAATCAACAATTATCACCTCATGATCATTTACGATTAATCTATCTATTTTACCATTAACCACACGTTCACCAACCAAGCCGCTTATGGCAACTTCTGCTTTTGAATTCTCATTAAACAAACATGCAAATTCAGAATTATCTAATACCTCGATTACTTCATCAATAATGCGGTTTTTTGCTTCTGCCTTCATATCATCAGCAATTTTATAAACATAATCCGCCAAGGCTTGCTTTCTTTTTTCCTCTGGTAGCTCAGGTAAAATTTGTAATAAAGAGTGAATAATCAACCCTCGCTTAAAGCGATAGCCATTATCTGTGCCTAATGGTGAATAAACAGGCATGTCTTCATCTTCGGGCTTAGACGGCGTTAATGGACGAGGAGGTGTTGGCTCTGCATCTGGCGCTTCTAATGCCCAGAATGGCAAATCAAAATTACTTATCTCTATTTGCTCAGCTTTTTTTACCTCAATCTTTTTTAATTGCTCTGTTTCCCAAACATAAGCCTCATTACAACCAAACTCATCTTGGTGCGAAGCTATAAATGAGTTGATTTCTTTATGGGCTATGCTCGCAAAAGCATTCTCGATTAACTGATACCAATTACCATCTTGAGAGCCTTTTTTACCGCCAAAACCACAGATGTACAATCTATCTTCGGCTCTTGTCATCGCCACATATAAGAGGCGACGATATTCTTTCATTACATCTTCACGGCTTTTTTCTTTTAAGCTTTGAGAAATCTCATCAATATTATCTGACTTGGGCACCCAGAAGAATAAATTACTTGGTTTATCCCACAGCACGCTTATCTGCTCATTACGCGGAACTCTTAAGGTGTCTGGCATTATAACTATTGGGGCTTGCAAACCTTTTGAGCCATGCACCGTCATGATTCTAACCGCATCACCACCTTCTTGCTCTAAGTCTCTTTTAATCTCTACATCGCCTTTTTGTAGCCAGTTCAAAAATCCTTGCAACACAGGTGGGTGCTCAATCTCATAATTTATAGTTAGGTTCATAAACTCATTAATCGGGTCTTCTGCCTCAATCCCCAATCGAGCTATCATCTTTTTCCTCACCCCATATTTGCCCAAAATCTCGGCATATAATTCATGAGGACGGATTCTATCTGCAATATTGAGCCATTGCCCTAATAATCTAGCCGCCTCGGCAATTGCCCCAGCTTCCCGATTGTGACGGTATAATGATGCCCATAAGCTATCACGGCGGTTATAAGCTAGCTCAAACAACTCATCTTCTGACAAAAAATCATCTTCAGGCATGAGCAAAAAGTTACCCAAAGCAATTAAGTCCATAATCGCTATTTGCTCGGTTAAAACCATTTTATCTACACCCGCCACATTAACACCGAGTTTTTTAAGGTTTTTAACCAAACAATCTTGGAAATCGCCACGCCTTTGCAAAAGAATTAAATAATCCACCGCCCTAATCGCTCTGCCCTTAGATGGCAAAAGCTCTTTGTTTTTTATGCTACTATGGATTTTATCTGCAATTATTTTAGCTAATCTTTCCATTGGTGAATCTGTGGAGATTCTTTCAACAGGTGGGCGGTACGGGTCTTCTTCCTCACCTTCACGGGCTTCTATAATCGGCCATAATTCAACAACTCCACCGTCTTGCTCACGAGCAGGGATATGGGTTGCGTCTTCACCTTCAAGAACCACCCCTTTTGAGGCTTCATTATCTTGCTTAAACACCGCATTTACCACATCAAGTACAGCCTTAGTCGAGCGGAAAGATATGTGCATTGGCACTTCTTCCCAGCTCTTTTGGGCATTTATCACCCTTTTAGCAAATAGGTTTTTAACCTCGTCAAACACGTCAGGGTCCGCCCCTTGGAAGCTATAAATTGATTGCTTTCTATCTCCCACCGCAAAAACTGTGCGGTTAGCATCTTTAGCCCCCAGCCCTGCAAAAAACTCTTCGCTTAAAGATTTTATAATCTCCCATGAATCAGGAGAGGTGTCTTGTGCTTCATCAACTAAAATATGCTCTATACCACCATCAAGCTTATATAAAACCCAATCTGCCACTTCTCTTTCTTTTAACAATTCTTTAGTTTTAATCACCAAATCATCATAATCAAGCAGCGATTTATGCCCTTTAACCTTCTCATATTCATCTAAAATCGCAAAGCCGATGCGTAGCAATGAAACGCTTGCTTTAGCGGTGATTAAGGCACAAATTTTTTGCTTTAGTCTGCCAATTCTCTCGCTCTCGCCTTTCATATAATCATACAACTCAGGGTCAGCCTCGCATGGTTTTTTGGTACAAAGAGTTTTTCTTTCCTCACCTTTTTGAGTGAAAAATAAATCATAATATTGCTTAAAAGCTCGCTCGCCTTTAATGCGCCCATCTAGGATTGCAAAAAGCATATCTGCTTTTTCAATATCTTTGGCACTTCCAAGGTCATTTAATAAATTTGCCCATGTTTTGATTTTATCTGTATCGCAATATTCAGGAGCAAAGGCTTTAGCATAAACATCTTTAATGCTTTCATCGCCCCTAATACCCAAATATTCTTTTATTTTAGCTTCTACATTGCTGAGTTTTTTCTCTTTTAGAATCAAGCGTTTTAACTTAGGTCGGTTAGAAATCATCTTGCC
>QKFK01000166.1 GCA_003252195.1 Rhodospirillales bacterium | reverse complement strand
CTGCTAAAAATGGATGGCTAAGTTCAAAAAGAACAGGGTTGATAATAAGAAACGCAATTATTGTTTGTTTGTACCACTTAGGGGCAGAACCAAGAAAGTTCTTCTCCAAAGCATTCATTATGTTAGTCGCCATATTTTCCTCACTTAAGTTCAATATAATCTGTATAGTCTTCTGACTACAAAACACTTAAAATCCTACATTAATTCTAGATTTTTTGCATTAGGTTTATTTTAAAAAATAATAATATAATTAACCATTTATAAATACATTAATTTTTGCTCACATATTTAGAGCCAGATCTGGGGTAAATCTGGCTCTGATGACGTTTCTTGCAAAGATTAAGCTTGTTTAATCTCAGTCAAGAACTGATTTATCTCTTGCTTCAACTGTTCTGTGCTTTGAGCTAAAGAATCAGCTGCTTGTAACACTTGGTTCGCGGCAACACCAGTTTCTGTCGCTGCTTTTGATACGATAGTAATATTACTAGATACATCTTGTGTTCCAGTTGAAGCCTGAGCTACGTTGCCCGCAATTTCTTGGGTGGCAGAATCTTGCTCTTCAACAGCGCTCATTACAGTAGAAATAACTTCTGCAATTTTATTGATGATACCTGTTATTTTATCAATTGCTTCTACAGCATCTTTAGTATCAGATTGAGATGTTGCAATTTGTTGTGAGATTTCTTCAGTTGCTTTAGCTGTTTGGTTAGCTAAGTTTTTAACCTCGTTAGCCACAACCGCAAAGCCTTTACCTGCTTCACCAGCTCTGGCCGCTTCAATAGTAGCGTTAAGAGCAAGAAGGTTGGTTTGATCTGCAATGTCATTAATTAAGCTAATAACTTCGCCAATGCGTTTTGACGATTCGTTTAATCTATCAAAAATCTCACTAGTTCTAGCAGCTTCTTCTGATGCTGTATTGGCAACATCTGTAGCTAAAGAAACTTGACGAGAAATTTCTTGAATAGAAGAAGATAACTCTTCAGCAGCAGATGCAACTGTTCCAACGTTAGCGGTTGCTTGTTCTGCCGAAGCTGCCACGTTAGAAGCTTGATGATTGGTTTCATCAGCATTTTCTGACATGTTTTCCGCTGTTGCTCTCATCTCTGTAGCAGCAGAAGAAACAATCTCCATCATTTCATATGCTTTGGCATCAAATGACGCTGTTAATTCTTCAATCTTCTTGGTTCTAATTTCGCGCTTGCGTTGCTCTTCACGTTCACGCTCTTCCATGATTAGCTTTTCTTTGGCATTATTCTGGAATATGCGTAGAGCATTGGCTAATTGACCGATTTCACTCTTGTCATCATTGTGCCCAATTTCAATATCTAATTCTCCATTAGCAATGGTGTCCATTTTGTGAGATATATCAAACAATGGTTTAGATATGCTACGGCTAATAAGGAGTAATCCGCCTAGTACGATGATAAATATACCAGCACCAATTTCACCCATGTCGATTAACTTTTTGCGATATAATACTTCAACCTCATCAATGTAAATGCCTGTACCAATACCATATCCCCATGCTTCAAATCCTTCAGAATATGTAATCTTGTCAAAGAGACCATCCATGCCAGGTTTAGTCCATTTATAAATGGTGAAGCCACTGCCACTTTCTTTGATGTTTTTAATAAAATCACGATATTGATAGAATTTGCCTGTGCCATCGGTTTTATCTAAAACACTGGTGCCAACGTCTTTAGGGC
>QKFK01000171.1 GCA_003252195.1 Rhodospirillales bacterium | reverse complement strand
TCACTTAATATTGATGACCTAAAACTCTTACCTAAAAAATTATCATGGCACGTGCCTATGCTAAAAAACTGGGACATTAGTGAGAAAGGCGCATTACAGCGATTAAATGCTTTTATTGATGAGCATATCAATCAATACAAATCAGCCCGTGATTACCCAGCAATTAACGGCACATCAAAGCTTGCCCCTTACTTGCATTTTGGGCAAATATCTATTAATCACGTGTGGCATCAAACAATAGCCCAAGCAGATAAAGATGATAATTTAGATTGCTTTTTAAGCGAGCTCGGTTGGAGAGAATTTTCTTATAACCTGCTCTATCACTTTAACGAGCTACCATGGAAAAATTGGAATACAAAATTTGACAAATTTCCATGGCGAGAAAATAATGAATGAATTACTCAAAAAATGGCAACAAGGGCAAACAGGTTACCCCATCATTGATGCAGGAATGCGAGAACTGTGGCAAACAGGCTATATGCATAATCGGGTTCGTATGGTTGTAGGGTCTTTTTTAGTTAAAAACTTACTTATTGATTGGCGATGCGGAGCTAAATGGTTTGAAGATTGTTTGTTTGATGCCGATTTAGCCAACAACTCTGCCTCATGGCAATGGGTTGCAGGGTGCGGAGCGGACGCTGCCCCATATTTTAGAATTTTTAACCCTATCACACAGGGAGAAAAGTTTGACCCAGATGGAGAATATATCCGTCAATATGTGCCTGAATTAAAAAATCTGCCTAACAAATATTTATTCTCACCATGGCAAGCTCCTAAAAATATTTTAGAAACATCTGGCATTATTTTAGGCAAAAGCTACCCCGAACCAATTGTTGATATAAAATTATCAAGAGAATTAGCTTTAGATTCATTTAAGCAAATAAAATAACCTAATTATAGAAAAGCAAACAAACCATAAAACAAGAAAAGACCCTCACAAAGGAGGGCCTTTAACTTATATTACATCAATCCTTTAACGGAGCCGAGGCCCTTATAAAGATACTTCACAGGGAGCTTTAATTCACTCGATGTGAGCGATGTATCAATCGTTGATTATAATATCATAACAAAAATTAACTTTCAACCCCCTGTTAATATCTTGTTTTAATTACAATCCTGTTATTATTTTTTAGCAAAAATAGATGAACCAGCTTCAGCTGTATCAATTGACTTTCTAGCCAACTGATATTCATTAAAGCCTTCTTCTATCATTGCGGTTAAAATTTCTGTAAATGTCACTTTTGGCGCAGCAGCTTCCCACAAATAGCAAGATAATGAACCTGGGAATGAGTTAACCTCGGTTAAGTATAATTCACCTTTAGTTGAATCGCACATAAAGTCAATTCTAGCAGTTCCCTTACCACCAACAGCTTCAAAAGCAAGCTTAGCCCATTTACGCAAATTATCTTTTTGCTCTGCGCTTAACTCTTCTGGGTCTAAATCTCTAATTGCTCCTGCCATACCTTCACTTTGAGTAGTAATAGCCAGCTTAGTTTAAAATCTAAAAATTCATCTTTACGCATAGGGCGTTCAATAGCTGAAGTTCTAGTTTCGCCAAATGCAGATGTAACCGCTATATTATATTCTACTAGATTTTCAATTTTTGGCTCAACAATAGCAGCAGAATCAAGCTTAAACACTTTTAATATTCCTGCGCAAAGTTCTTCTTCATTCTTAGCAAAAGACACACCAACGGAGCTACCCAAATTACATGGTTTAACACATACTGGATATTGAATATCTCTGCCATTAAGTAATACTTTAACATCTATAAAACCATCGGTAACTGGGCGATTAACCACCTCAGCCTTAAGATGAGGAATTCCCTTATCGCGAAAAACAGTTTTGGCAAAACCTTTGTTCATATAACAAGCTGCGCCTAAAACTCTAAAACCAAGATAAGGAATCCCTGCAACTTCTAGCAAGCCCTGCATAGCGCCATCCTCACCAATAGTTCCGTGGAATGCAGGCAAGAAGAAATCAAATTCTATTATCTCTGGCTTTTTAGCAAACAAACCTTTTTTACCACTAACCACAAAATGAGGTTTAGAGCTTAAACGATTTTCCTCATCATTAGCACCAATGTGAATTTGCACTAATTTTAGGCTCTTTTTAGTCTCGGCAGATAATGGATAATTTTTGCGATTTAACAAAGCGTCACCAACATACCAGCAACCATTTTGCGCTACATAAACAGGGAACACCTCATATAAAGTAGAATCAATTGCTTCTAAAATTTGCAATCCTGTTAACACACTCACGTCATGCTCGGTAGAATATCCACCAAAGGCAATCGCAATTTTCTTTTTCTCCGCCATCTTATAATTTCCTTCGTACAACTACTTTTCTATATATCCGTAAAAAGCTTTAACATCTTTTCCTTCAAAATAACTTGAGGCCAATGCCCATAACTGATTACCATAATCAAAATGCCACCACTCATATGAATGAGACATAAATCCTTGCCTTTTCATAACATAATGAAGAAGCCTACGGTTCATTTTTGCAGATAAATCTGTGTCCGTAAAAGTTCTCTTATTCTCATAATATTCACTAGCACTTACCTTGCTTGCATCATCAAATATACCACCCATAAACAGGCTTTCTTTGGTATCTTTTAAACGCAAAATCAAATCCACCGCGCCACCGCTAACATGTAACGGACAAATATAACCAGATTTATACTTAATCGCCTTTGGCTCAGAACAAAACTTTTTAGCAAATTCTCTACATAAATTTTCATCATCTGTATCCAGCTCTTTTTGAGCTTTAGCAATAAAGAACTGCCACAATGAAACCTGAACCCTTAAATCTCGCCATCCATCTAGCACAAACAACTCTACGCCCAAATCTGTTAATTCATGGTTAGCGTTTTGCAATTTCTCAGCCAATGTTTTACGCAAATAAATTTTTTCTTCTGCTGTTGCAAATGGTTTATAATAAGGAGCATTTAAACCATCTTTACGGGCATAAAAACAGCTACCCGCTATTCCATAATCTTCAATAGCAACAAGAGGCTCTTGATTATCTTCAATCTCGATATGCTTATAGCCTTTATCGTGAATCATCGCAGGCAAAGAACGTATTCTTTCGTGCCTAAAATCAGATATCTGCATATGCGCTCCTTACAAAAATTATATTGGGTTAGAAACCACGCCATCTGCTAATTTAGGCTCAAACCATGTTGACTTTGGAGGCATTAACATGCTTGCAGATGCCACATCCATTAGTTCTGTCATAGAAGTTGGGAACATGGCAAAGGCAACTGCCATCTCACCACTATCAACTCTTTTTTCAAGCTCTTTCAAGCCCCTAATTCCACCCACAAAATCAATACGATCCGACAAACGTAAATCTTCAATTCCTAAGATTGGTGACAATACTTTATCGGTTAGAATACTCACATCTAGTGAATCCACAGGGTTTTTATATTGATTATCGTCTTTATATTCTAACTTTAACCACTTACCATTTAGATACATACCAACCTCACCTTTTTTGGTTGGCTTATACATAGTTTTTTCTGGAATCACGAAGTAATCATTAGAAAGCTTTTTAATAAAGTCTTCTTCTGACAAACCGTTTAAATCTTTAACGACACGGTTATAATCATAAATTTTCATCTCATCTGCTGGAAAGACAACCGCAAGGAAGGTATTAAAACCTTCGTCTCCATTATAAGCTTTTTTGCGTCTTTGTTCTGCAATTCTAGCAGCTGAGGCAGAGCGGTGGTGACCATCTGCAATGTAAGCTTTATCGAGCTTTCTAAATTCGTCCGCGATTTGCTTAATAACTTTATCATCACTAACTACCCACAAAGTGTGAATAACTTCATTATCACCTTCAACAGAGAATTCTGGCTTGGTTTTAGCTTGATCTGCAATAATCTTTTTCAAATTATCACTAGCTTCACAAGCGAGCAACACTGGACCAGTTTGAGCACCAACAGCTTCAATCTGTTTGATACGGTCGTTTTCTTTTTTAACTAATGTTTTTTCGTGAATTAAAATTTTATGTTTATAAGCATCTACATCAGCCGCAACAGCAATACCTGTTTGCTCATGTTCGCCCATTTTTAATCGATATATATAATAACAAGATTTTGTTTCTTTTTTAATTACGCCCTTTGACATAAAAGAATTAAAATTCTCAGATGCCTTTTTATAAACATCGTCATGATATTGATCAATCACATCTGGCAAATCAATTTCTGGCTTTGAAACATGTAAAAAGCTATAAGGTTTGCCTTTAGCTTTTTCCTTAGCTTCAGCACTATTTAAAACATCATATGGAGGGGCCACAACTTCGGATGCGTGCTTAGCATCTGGTCTAATAGCCGCAAATGGACGCAAAAAAACATCTTTAAAATCAGTCATTATTATCTCCATACAAAAATTAGTGTTTATTGAAGAGGATAATAATGCTACAAAAAATGTAAACAACTATTGAAGCAAAATGAGCATAAAAATAACAAAAGATATTTATAAACGCAAAAATCCCGTAATTATTATCGGAGGAACAACCGCATCTGGCAAATCTGCCTTATCATTAGATGTGGCTAAAAATTTTAATGGCGTGATAATAAATGCAGACAGCATGCAAATTTATAAAGATTTGCCTATTATAAGTGCCTGCCCAAGCGTAGATGACATGAAACAAGCTCCTCACAAGCTTTATCAAATATTGTCTCATAACCAAGATTGCTCTGCTGGAAAATGGTGTGAGTTAGCCGCAAATGAAATTATAATGGCTTGGAACAGTGGTAATATTCCAATTATTGTTGGAGGCACAGGCATGTATATAAAGTCATTAATAGATGGCTTATCACCAATACCAGACATTGATGACAAAATAAAACATGAAGTTAGAGAGCTCTCTAAAACCCACAGCGCGCCAGAATTACACCAAATACTAAATGAATTTGACAATAAAACCGCTCTAAAACTTTCTGAGAATGACACCCAACGTATAAGCAGAGCTATAGAAGTTTATAAAGGAACAGGAATATCTTTATCAGACTGGCACCAACAGCCTAATCGTAAAATTCTGCCTCAAGCAAACTTTTTTACAATAACTATATTACCCACTAAAGAAGAGTTATACCCTGCCTGCGACACACGCTTTGCCAAAATGATAAAAGAAGGTGCAATTGATGAGGTTAAAAATGCCCTTGACAAGGGAGCATCAGAGAATTCAGCAATGTTCAATTCTCTTGGGGCAAAGCAAATAGCATCTTATTTACGAGAAGAGCTTTCAATTGAAGAAGCAGAGGAGTTGTCTTGTCGTCAAACTAGGCAATATGCCAAACGCCAAAACACTTGGTTTAAAAATCAAATATCAAGCGATATATGCATAAATGAGAGATACAACCCTGATAATCTTTCTTCAATTAAAGAAGAAATAGAAGTTTTTCTGAACAGTGATAACTAAGCATATATAAAAATATTTATAAAAATTCTTATCCTTAAAAAATATTCACCTTTTTTTTAGTTTTTATAGTGTATAAATACTTGAATATTTATGCGATTCGCTGTAATAGTCCTTATAGCGGTTTTTTAATTTAATTATATGTTTAAGGAGTAACCTTTTTATGTTTTCTAAATTGCTCGGTTGGCTGTCAGCAGACATGGCTATTGACCTAGGAACAGCAAACACTTTGGTGTATGTTCGCGGCAAAGGAATTGTGCTTAATGAGCCTTCTGTAGTGGCTTTAGAAGAATACAAGGGCAAAAAACAAGTTCTTGCTGTTGGTAACGAAGCTAAACAAATGTTAGGTCGTACTCCAGGAAACATTCAAGCTATTCGCCCACTTCGTGATGGTGTTATTGCAGATTTTGAAGTTGCAGAAGAAATGATTAAATACTTTATTCGTAAAGTTCACAATCGTCGCTCTTTTGCTTCTCCAATGGTAATCGTATGTATTCCATCAGGTTCAACAGCTGTTGAACGTCGTGCAATTCAAGAATCTGCCGAAGCAGCTGGCGCTCGTAAAGTATGGCTTATTGAAGAACCTATGGCAGCAGCTATTGGTGCTGGCCTCCCAATCACAGAACCAACAGGTAGTATGGTTGTTGATATCGGTGGTGGTACTACTGAGGTTGCAGTTCTTTCATTAGGTGGCAGTGTTCACGCTCGCTCAGTAAGAGTTGGTGGTGATAAAATGGATGAAGCTATCATTGCTTACATTCGTCGCAACCACAATTTGCTCGTTGGTGAAAGCTCAGCAGAAAGAATTAAAAAAGAAATCGGATCAGCTTGTCCTCCAGAAGATGGCGAAGGTCGCACAATGGAAATCAAAGGTCGTGACCTTATGAACGGCGTTCCAAAAGAATTAATTATAACAGAAGCTCAAATTGCAGAAAGCTTGGCTGAACCTGTAAGTCAAATTGTAGAAGTTGTTAAGGTTGCATTAGAGCACACAGCTCCTGAATTAGCAGCTGATATCGTTGATAAAGGTATCGTATTAACAGGTGGTGGAGCTTTGCTCTCTAATTTAGATGCTGTATTGCGTAAAGCAACTAATCTTCCTGTTTCTATTGCCGATGACGCACTTACTTGTGTAGCAAGAGGAACTGGTAGAACTCTAGATGAGATTAAACGCCTTAAAGGTGTTCTTTCTTCAATGTATTAAGATTGGCTTTGCGTTGAAAGTTATATATTTTAGGAGATCGTGCAAATGAAACAACATTCTGGTTCAGCTGCACGATTTCCTTTTTTGCATTTATTGCGTCAATTTGCAATTCTAGCTCTAATTATATCTGCCTTTGCCTTAATGTTACTTGGAAAAGCTGACAATATTATAGTTGGAAAGTTAAGAGCTCACTCATCAGATATTATAGCCCCAATCATGAGGGTTGTTTCTATTCCTGTTAACTTTGCTAATTCAATTGTGAACAACGTTAAAGAATTAACAGGCTTACGTGAAGAAAACAAAAAACTCCGCAAAGAAAACAACCAATTACTGGAATGGCAGGCTTTAGCTCACAAACTCCAGAACGAAAACAAGCAATTATCAAACATACTAAAATACACGCCTCCACCAGAGGCAACGTCTGTTACCGCTCATGTTGTGTCTGAGAGTGGTAGTGCATTTGCTCACTCCCTTATTGCTTACATTGGTATTCCTAACCCAACCCAAAAAGGACAAGCCGTTACAACGGGTGAAGGCTTAGTTGGGCGCATTAGCGAAAGAGGTGTATTATCATCTCGAATTTTGTTAATTACAGATATTAACTCTCGCATTCCTGTATTGATGGAAAAATCTCGCACTAGAGGTATTATGGTTGGTGACAACACCTACAGACCACAAATATCTTTCACTCCCAATGATGCAGTTATAGACATTGGTGACAGAGTTGTGACATCTGGTGCTGCAGGTGTATTCCCTCCAGGAATTCCTGTTGGTATCATCAGCTCTATTAAAAATGGTATTATTAAAATTCAGCCTTATGCAGATTTAAGCAAATTAGAATATGTACGAATTGTAGATTATGGTTTGCGCGGTATTTTAGACAGCGAAACTAAATGTGTTCCAATAGAAAAAGATGACTCTGCAGATGTAAAGAAGGAGGAATAAATGAGACCTTCTTTCTTTCAAAAGCTAGATTTGTTTTTGCGCAAGCAAACTCCTTTTTGCATATCACTTCTATTGTTATTTTTATCATTAATTCCACTACCAATTTCTGGTTCTTTTTACATTAAACCTATGCTAACTATACCATGTGTATTCTACTGGGCAATATACAGACCTGACGTCATGGGGTTAGGAAGCGTATATTTAATTGGGCTAATCCAAGACATTTTAGGAGAAGCGCCTTTAGGTGTTGATACATTGCTATTTGTCGCAATGTATTTATTTATCATATCTCAAAGAAGATTTTTTATTAATCGACCATTCAGCTTTATCTGGTTTGGCTTTATTATCATCTCATTAGTTTTTTGCATTGGGCAATGGCTGCTTGTTTCTATAAACTACGCCCAATTTATTGGTTTTGCACCGCTACTTTATCGTTACATAATTCTTGTGTCATTATTCCCTGCCATAAACTTATTATGCGCAAAGATTGACAACCAAATTCTGCGAGATTTGTAATATGAATCGTGATGGTGATAAGGGAAAAATATTAACCAGAAGAACTGCAATGGTTGCAGGCGGACA